>DASZQE010000241.1:0-8548 GCA_035550175.1 Phycisphaerales bacterium
TGAAAATGTGCCGTGGAAAAATCCGTGGGTGTTGATTCTTGATGCTGATGAGCACATGACGCCCGAGCTTACGGAAGAAGTCGTTCAGGTTGTCAACGGCATGTACGAGGCTGCGGATGAAAATCACGCAGGATGCGGCGACGGATACTGGCTGAATCGGCGATTCATGTTCATGGGCCGATGGATCAAGGGGTGCGGCTACTACCCGAGCTACAACGTGCGATTGCTGAAACACAAGGTCGGCAGGTACGAGCGAATCGGAGCGCTGGGCGACACCGGCTCAGGCGACAACGAAGTTCACGAACACATTGTGCTCTCCACCGGCAAGGCGGGATATTTGCGGAATGATTTTCTGCATTATGCCTACCCCGATCTCACGACGTGGATCGAGAAACATAATCGCTACAGCAACTGGGAAGCGCACGCGATGGCTGCGGGGAACAAGGGATCGTTGCAGGCGAATCTGTTCGGCGGACTCATCGAGCGCAGACGGTGGATGAAGCAGCTCGCGCGACGCCTGCCGTTCCGCCCGTTTCTGCGATTCATGTACAGCTATGTGCTGAAACGCGGATTCATGGACGGCTATCCGGGGTATGTGATGTCGCGCCTGATGGCGTGGTATGAGTTCGTTTCCATCGCGAAGTACCGCGAGATGAAATTGAACGACACCGCGAATCATCAGCACCGCAAGTGAGACGTGCGAGAACACGCCTCATCGTTTTGTCGCTGGATGCATGGCGAGAATGTTCCAGAATGCGCGATCGGCGCTCGGCGTTTCGCCGTGTTGAGCGTCAAGGTCGGTGATCTCGTACCCATTGGTTTTGAGGATGCCGCCGACTTCGCTCATCAGCTCGCGTCCGACTTCGCAGACGATTGTGGGCCGGGCTGACGCAAGAAGTTCCTTTGCGCCGCGGAGGACCATGTTTTCCGCGCCTTCAACGTCGATTTTCAGGACGTTCGGCGCAGCACGCTGCTTCATGACCCAATCGAGCGTGACGGCAGGCACAGTGACAGTTTCGCGCTCGCCGCCTGCCTGCACGCGCCCCACGCCTGCAAGATGACTTGCAGCGCGCCCGCGCCTGGCGATATTGAACTTCACCAATCCGATGGCCTCGCTCAACGCTGTGGGCACAACTTCCACGGACGCGCGGCCCGGCGACATCATTTGCGCCGATTTTCGGAGCAAAATCACCAGCCAGGCATCGGGCTCAAAGCAGGTGACTTCACCTTCGCTCCCAGCCAGGTAGGCGGCTGCGAACGTGAAGATGCCGACATTCGCGCCCACATCCCATACGCGATCGCCCTTGCGGATGATCCGAGGCATGAGTTCGAACAACTGCGGGTCGATACGGCTCATGTTGAGCCGCCAGTGACGAAGACTCGCATCCGGGGAGACCAGAATCTTGTCGCCGCCAAGCGCGGGCGGAAGCCTGCGCTTCAGCACGACTCCCCGGCTCAACCGCTCCACAATCGTTCGCAACATGCGTGTCAATCTCCCGCTGAATTTCAACGCGCCGCGTTCACAACCATCGGCGATGCAACCGTGCGCTTCATGCCTTCCGCAAAATCCACGATCGGATGATACCCCAGGAGTGTTTGCGCCTTGGTGATGTCCGCGACGGAATCCCGCACGTCGCCGGCCCTGGGTGGTCCGAACGTAGGCTGCACGTTCACGCCCATCGCCCTGCCCATCACGTTGAGCACCTCAAGCAGACTGACGCGGACACCGGTGCCGATGTTCATTGCTTCGCCCCTGAACATGCGTTTTGAACATGCAGCGAGCAGATTCGCATGGACCACGTTGTCGATGTAGGTGAAATCGCGGGTTTGTTTTCCGTCGCCGTGCAGCGTGGGCTGTGTGCCGGACTTGAGCGCCTTGGTGAAAGCGGAAATGGCTGCGGCATATGCCGAGTTGGGATTCTGGCGGGGGCCGAAGATGTTGAAATACCGCAGGTTGACGGTTGAGATTCTGTAGCAATGCGCAAAGGCGGAGAGCAATGTTTCGCCTGCCGCTTTGCTTGCGGCATAGGGCGACCAGCAATCCACGGGCTGATCTTCACGGCTGGGAAGCGTCGGCGCACCGCCGTACACCGCAGCGGAAGACGCGAACATCACCCGCTGCACGCCTGCGTCCCTGGCGGCTTCAAGCACCCGTTCAGTGCCGACGATGTTGATCTGTGCGCATTGGTCAGGGCGTTCCACGCTTTCCGGCACGCTGACCATCGCGGCCTGGTGAAAGACGAACCGGCATCCTGCCATGGCATCACGCAGGGCGGAATCATCAAGAATCGACGCGATGCGAAGATCGACGTTGAAGCCTTCGAGATTCGCACGGGTCGAGCCCGAGAGATCATCAAGCACGCGCACGTGCGCACCAAGCCTGTGCAAAGCCGCTGCGAGATGCGAGCCGATGAAGCCCGCGCCGCCGGTGATCAGCACACGTGCGCCTTCAAAGGACCCTGCGTATACGGATTGTGCGGATTGTTCATCGTGCATCGTCATCACTCAATCGGCGAAACCATCCAGTGTTGTTTGCAGTGAGCATTCATGCCTTGGTCAATAAGGCCACCACGTGACACTCAAGGGCTCTTCCCTCGCCGACAGCATCGACCTTTTCGTGCGTTTTTCCCTTCACGTTCACCTTTTCCGCAGAGCATCCCAGCAGATGGGCGATGTTCGCTCGCATCTGCGATTTGTGCGGGCCGACTTTCGGACGTTCGCAGATCAGCGTCACGTCCATGTTCCCCACGAGATATCCTGCGGCTTCCATGCGTCTGCGGGCCTCGGTGACGAATTCGTGAGAGGCTCTGCCCTCGTTTTCTCTGGCGTTGTCCGGAAACAACTGGCCAATGTCCGGCTCGCCGAGCGCTCCGAGAATCGCGTCGGTGACTGCGTGGAGCACGACGTCGCCGTCGCTGTGGCTGATCGGGCCCCGGTCGTGGTCCAGCCGGATGCCCGCCACCACCAGGTCTCTGCCACGGCCTGCGGGTGGACGATCCTCAAGCCGGTGAAGGTCATACCCGTGGCCGATGCGCATGATTTCCTGTCGAACCTCAACCATGGCTCCAATGTACTGGTCTTTGCCTGGGTACGTTCAATCCCTTGATGAGACAATGACAGCCGATCCCAATGTTTTCGGACGCTTTCCATCCCTCCCGATCCGTGTTTTGGCGGCCTTCCACCCCCCATCCGGTCGATATTGAGCATTCGTCCGCTGGCCTCATCGGAGCTTCGGCGGTACCCTGATTCTTTGATCGCTCGCCGGTGTGCGGGTGTTTGTTCGGCAATAGGAGCTTTCGATGATGCGAACCACGACCTGCTGCGGCCTGGCACTTGCGCTTGGCTTGTCTTCCGCGCTGATCACGGGTTGCTACAGCCCTGAGGGTGGTTGGCTGCCGCATTCCGGCGGACCTGTCACGTACTACTCAACTGAAGAGTATCCCAAGACCATCACACTGGTTGACACTCGAACGAACGAAGTGCTCTTTACGATGGATGTTCCCGTCGGCAAGCAGCTTTCCATTGACTTTGATGCCGGCCAGGGCGATGACCCCGTCAACACGCCCGACCTGATGCGCTATTCGGTGTGGGACATCGGCACGATGTACGGTCGCCTCGGCAATTCACTCAGCGTTCCAAACGCCAGTTGTCGTCGCGTGGACATGTCCATCCGCCCAGGTGTTGAATACGCCCAGAAGTCCAAGGAAGCGCAGCTCCGCACGGATCAGGAATCGGACCGGCCGGACTGGTGGACTTCCAAGGGTGGACCGCTGCCTGAGCAGAAGACGACGAACATGTACGACAACTGATCCGTTTCACGCAGCATCGTTGAACAAGCAACACACAAACCCACGGACAGGTCCGTGGGTTTTTTCGTGGCTTTGCTCAGACGTCGGATGGCTGGGTTTTCGGGCCGGGCTTGTTCAGCTTCGGGAGCTTGGGAAGGTCGGCTTGGAATTCATTCCACGCCTTGTGCATATCCGCCTTGAACAGGGTCGCCTCCCGGTCAAATGGCTTCAGCAAATCACGTCCCATGTCTGCAGGTTTGGTCAGTCGCTCAAGGTTCGCAAAGAGCACACCGCTCGCGATTCGCTCGTGGTCGGTGTTTTCAATTGGATTGTGCTGAGCGATTTGAGATTGTCCTCCCGGATGATGCCTGCTCAAAATGCTTGCTGCGGCGGCAAGCAGACCCGCAGTCAGCAGCAGGCCGGCAGCGAGTTTCCAGCGTGTGCCCGAAGCGCGGCGGGAGAACACGAATTCATCGCCTGTTGAGGCGTTGTCTGGTTCAACGGCCCTGAGCGCATTCAACGTCTTCAATCGGAGTTCATTGCTGGGCTGCACTCGCGCGCGACACGCCTGTTCGCGCAACTGATCTTCGACACGTTTTCTTGTTTCACTCATGGTGCGCCCGTGCTCCCTGTGCTTACCAGCATTTTTCCTGCGTGGATATTTTCTTCGCTCGCATGATTCGAGTTGCGGCGAGCGAGGGTCGGTTCGCGCTCGGTTCCGCTTCCGTCAGCGTGGTGCTCGAGTGTTTTTCTTGCTCGATGAAGCATGACGCGGACGTGAATCTGTCCTCTGCCTAAAATCTCCGCGATTTCACGAACCGAGCAATCCTCGGCATAGCGCAGCCACAACGCGGAATGCTGTTCGTCGTTGAGAAGTCTTTTCGCCAGCGCCCACAGATCGCCGCCCGCTTGGTGCTCATGAGAACGTGTCGCGGCGGAAGTGTTCTCGCTTGATTGCACGTCAATTTCCACGCCCGTTTTCATCCGTTTGCGAGCGCTGCTGGTCAATAAATCCGTTGCCAGGCGCGATCCAATCGTGAACAGCCACGTTGAGAATGCGTGATCCGGCTGATAGCTGCCGATGTGTTTCCACGCCCGCAGGAATGTTTCCTGCGTCAGGTCTTCAGCGTCCGCTCTTCGATGCACCCGACGAAGCAGGAAATTGAACAGGCGTTCCTCGAACCGCTCGACAAGGTGAGTGAACGCGGCGAGATCTTTGCTGCTTGCGCGCACCGCCAGCGCGCGGTCAGTCTCCCGCGCGCCAGCTGGATCATTCACGCGAATGTCTGCGCGTTCACGCATCAGTCCTTCTCGCCGAGATGCTCAAGGATCAATTCAAGGGAAGGTCTGCCGGTTTCGTATTTCATGCTCATGCCCAGCGAGAGTGCGAAATGTGAGTTGCTTGTCTTTGCATGCGTTCCAGCCTGTGCCTGCGCGATGTTCATCAATTCAGCCAATCCCTTCAGGCGATTCAGCGTTCCGCCCTGGTTTTCCTTCAATTCAATCGAGATACCGCCCGCATTCTTCATTTTCACGTCCTTGTGTTCTTCAACAGGCTTTTCCGCGTGTCCGGCATCATTATCATCCGCAGGCTCTTCCTCCGCGTCATCGGCGTGTGCTTTTGCCATCGCCTGTTCGAGCAGATTCGTGATCTCGCTTGTCGGCTTTTCAAACACGACCCGCACGCCGTTGCCCTGCACATCAATCTTCACAGTTCGCGCGATGTCCATAAGCGACTTCATGTCTTCATCTTCGCGCATCGCCATCCGGCCCAGTGCGAGCAGGCCATCCGCCATCGCCTTCATGTCCTGGGCGTCTTCGGGTGTTGCGGTCAGCATGGTGCCTTCCATGAACACCTGCCCGCTGTTTTCTCCGCAATCGATCACGAGCCCCTTTGATCGCTGAACGATTTTTGCGTGTGCATCCTCATCGCCATCTTCATCATCAAACCACGGCAGGCCTGTGGCGGACACAAACAGCACGGAGCCGGCCCGGGGCGACTTGCTCAAGGCTGCGGATTGCTCCGCCTTTGCGGCACGGCCTTCCACGAGCGCAACACCCTTCACCACGCGCTCCATGTCATGGCCGAGCACCACGATTCGCTCATCCGTCTGGGTGCCGGGCTTGATGTAGTAGAACAGTTCCTCGTCATCATTCTTCACGGATTCGAGCGAATACCCGCCCGCGTTCACTGTTGAGAACGCATCGACCATCTGGCCCTTGAGCGCGGTGATCGCATCATCAATGGCGCTGGTTGTCGTGGCCACGATGACTGCGTCGTGGTCTTCATGAGGGTTGCCGATGCCGTAGGCGGTGAAATCCTTCAAGTCCTTGCGAAGATCGATGCCGACCTGCTGCTTGAGCTCATCAATGTCATCCAGATCGAGATCAAGCTCCTTTTCGTGGGCCTGCACCCACTGGCCGAGCTGGCTCTTGAGGCCTGCTTCCACATCCACATGCACCACCCACGTGGAATCCGGCGCCACATGCCCTTTCTTCAACGGACCAGCCTGACAATTGGTTCCGAACATCAGGCCGGTGACTGCGATCGTTGCGCCGCTCATCAGTACGTTGCGTGTCATCACACTGCTCCTTTGTGTTTCAACCACGCCAACTTCTACGGAACCGTCATCGTTCCGTTACACGCGCAGCAAAAAATGAACCGAACACAGCGGAAACACCGCCATTTTCTCTCAGCACAATTCTCTTTCATCAAGCCGCTCTGTGCCTGCGTCCCAACTTAACTACACCCAGCATCATCAGTGCGCCCGCCGATGGCGCCGGCACGTTGGTCACAACATAGTCAAGCTGGTAGGTCATCGGGCTGCCCAGTTGCTGCACCCAGTAGGTGTATGTTCCCGCAGGAAGCGGGCCTTCGTATCCGATCGCGCCGCCGCCCCAGCCGATGTCATCCAGAATGTTCTGCCCCACGTTGCCTGATGACGGTCCGATGTGCGACCACCCGAGCAAATTGAACACCTGTGTGTTTGTCGGCGGTTCGGTGAACACGGATCCCTGCTGCACCCCGATGAAACCCGTGTTGTCACTGCCGACGTACGAAACAAGGTTCAATTCCGAAAGCTGCATGCCCGTCGGCACGGTCACGCTGAAATATTCGCGGTCTGCTGCGCCGCTGCCGGTGGTGGCAAAGAGTGAATTCACGCCCAATTGAAGGCTCAACGCGGTCGGATTGAAACGGTCATCCGACAGGTCGCCGTTCACGCTTTCGTTCCAGAGCGTGCCGGCGTCCGCAGCAGTCGCACCCAGCAAGCTCGACGCAACCACCATCGCAACCTGCCGCCTGTGCCGTTTTTCCATTGAAGCATTCTCCCATCCCCCTCGGTGATCCCGCCTTTCCCCTCACGCAGAATCTCAGAATACGCCACGGTCTGCAGCGATGCTCGAAAAAACTGGTCGCAATATCCTCTGCAACGTCCCAATATCTCTATCACTCAAGCGCTCCACCACGCTACGATTCTGCCTATGAATCCCGGAAAACCCGCAACTCCGTCCGCTTCTCCAGCTTCAGTCGCGCCTTCCAAGCCCAACGCCGAAGCCGTCACCATCTCCGGCTACGTGGTTGACCGTGTGTACGGGCCGGATGTCGTCAAAACGGCCGACCCTCGCAATCCCACGGAGCCTCATGCGCGCATCAATCAGCCCGGCGTGTTCCCCTTCACTCGCGGAGTCCACAAAGGCATGTACCGCGATCGCCTGTGGACCATGCGCCAGTTCGCCGGCTTCGGTTCAGCGGACGACACCAATAAGCGCTTCAAGTACCTGCTTGAAAACGCCAAGGGCACGAAGGCCAATACCGGCCTCTCCACCGCGTTCGATCTGCCCACGCTCATGGGCCGCGATTCGGATGATCCGCTTTCCGTCGGCGAGGTCGGCCGGTGCGGCGTCGCCATCGACACCATCGAAGACATGCACCGCCTGTATGCGGACATCCCCATCGATCAGGTCACCGTTTCGCAGACCATCAACGGTCCCGCTGCGGTCATCTGGGCGATGTACCTCGGCATGGCGAAACAGCGCGGCATCGACTGGGCCAAGCTCGGCGGCACGTTGCAGAATGACATCCTCAAGGAATTCCATTCGCAGAATGAATTCATCTACCCGCCCGAAGCCTCCGTGAAACTTGTGGTGGACACCATCGAATTCGCGGCCCAGCATCTTCCGCGCTGGAACTCGGTTTCAATTTCGGGCTACCACATCCGCGAAGCAGGCTCCACCGCCACGCAGGAACTCGCCTTCACCCTCCGCGACGGCATGGAATACGTCGAAGCCTGCATCGCGCGCGGCATGAACGTGGATGATTTCGCGCCCCGCCTTTCCTTCTTCTTCAACTCGCACAACGAGTTCTTTGAGGAAATCTGCAAGCTGCGCGCCGCCCGCCGGATCTGGGCCAACGTGATGCGCGATCGCTATCACGCCAAGTCCGAGCGTTCCTGGCTCATGCGCACTCACGTGCAGACCGCTGGCTGCTCGCTCACGGAGCAGCAACCGCTCAACAACATCGTCCGCGTGGCCTACCAGGCGATGGCCGGCGTCCTCGGCGGGTGCCAGTCTTTGCACACGGATTCGATGGATGAAACCCTCGGCCTGCCGACCGAGCTGGCGGTTCGCGTCGCGCTTCGCACCCAGCAGATCCTCGCCCACGAAACCGGCGTCCACCGCACAGTCGATCCGCTCGGCGGCTCGTGGTTCGTCGAGGCGCTCACGGACCAGATGGAATCCGACGCCAACGAAATCATCAA
>DASZQE010000242.1:0-4576 GCA_035550175.1 Phycisphaerales bacterium
TCAACAACCACTCGTCCTTGCCCCTCTAATCTCCCGGCAAGAACACCAAAAACGACGAACAAGGTTGCGGGGACGTGGCGGATCGGCATATGCATGACGAGCTTCCTGATGGGGAAAATTTCAACCTGAGGGATCAGCATAGGCATATCCGAGCGTATCTTCATGTCAGATTGCCGACAGGGGCGGGATCGGGGTGCCCGTGGCTGATGCAGGAGACAAACCGGTCGATATTCGCTGCCCTCGTTGCGGCTATGACCAGCGAGGTGTGATCGACACGTGGACCGAGCACTGCCCGCTCGAAGGCCGCTGCACCGAATGCGGCCTTGAATTCCTGTGGGATGAAGTCATCTGCGCAGAGCTCTATGAACCCACATGGCATGTGGAATACTGCCCGCGCCGACGAATCCTTTGGGCAACAATTTCCACCTTCTTTCGAAGCTGCTGGCCATGGTGGTATTGGAAGCGGTTGAAGATGAGCCATGAGGTGAAGTGGAGACGCATAGCGACATATGTTCTGATGGTGTTGCTGTGGATGTTTATCCCTTATGCAATCATCCAGTCCACTGCTGCGATCTATGTCCGGAATCGATCGATACACGAGTTCTCCACATATCAAACTACGGCCGTCAAGATGGCGGCTCGCACGCAGAATACGCTTGGCTCGCTGCCATCTGACGAGTCTGAAGCCACCGAAGAAAATCTTCGGTCTATTGAGTGGCTTGTTGGACCACTGGGCACAACTGAAATCATTGATCCTGAAACCGGAGGCTGGGTCATTGATCAGAACCTCCGCAAAAGTCAGTACCACGATCGATTGTCGGATGTGCGAAGCGATTTGACTCGTCAGCTTCGCAATTGGCAGGGAGTGGTGACAACGACTGCAACGTTTCCGACTGCCGCAGAGTGCATCTTCTACGCAGTGTTCTTGCCTCTGAGCAGCAATCAAATCGGCAATCCTCTGCTGTACTTTCCTTCACCGGTGCAATTCTGGAATGTGATTTTGTCTGATCCGAATCTCAGGTCGATCTCAAATCTGGCGAGGATGATTCCGCAGACATTCGCCGGAATGATGATTTCTATCACGGCGACAATGTTCATGGGCGCTTCATTCCTTTTGCTGCCGGTTTCAAGAAAACGTGCAAAAGTGAGATGGCGCCACGTTGTTCGACCTGCAATCTACAGCTTGAACATTATGGCAGTCGCGTTTGCCGTGAGTATCCTGATCCTCTCGGTCATGATTTTGACAAACAGCTCGAGTGCGTGGGGAATCACGCTTGCTGGACTCAGTCCAGCATGGCTTGGAGTCATATGGTGGGGCGCGATCATGAAGCATTATCACCGGATTCCGCATGGATATTTGACTGCTCTTGTGCTGATGTTCTTGTGTACGGTCGCTGCGGCTTCAGTGCTGTCCTGTTTCGTGCGAGGTTGAATGACAATGTTGCGAGCGCCTGGGGAATTGACACCTGTCGTGAAATGCCCACGCTGTGGCTATGACCAGCGAGGCGAAATCGACACGTGGACCGAGCGATGCCCGCTCGAAGGCCGCTGCGCCGAATGTGGATTGCCCTGGACCTGGGGAGAACTCCTGAATCCCAGTCGCTCCGTCCCCCGCTGGCACGTGGAATACTGCCCTGCAAAACGCTTGCTCCTGGCCACCATCGTCACCTTCGCGCGAAGTCACTGGCCGTGGCGCTACTGGTCGCAGCTCAAAATGCATCATGCCATTCGACCGATGCGCATTCTCGCATACTTGCTGCTGCTGCTCGTCCTGCTGCCGGGAGCGCTCTATGTCCCGTTCCAGGCAGGGATGGCGATCCACCAGCGACGGAATCTTGAACAGGCTCTCCAGGATTTGAGAAATGCCCTGAACAAGAACATCGTGAATTTACAAAGCGAGGTGAGTCGCATTAATCAACTTCCTGACGATGAGTTCAAGTCTTACCAACTTGGCCGCGTACAAGCGCAGTTGACACCTTTGCTGACAACAAAGGCCGGTCTAACAATTTCAAACGGCCCGCTTACGACGACTGCCGAGGCTGTGTTTCTTCCCTTCGCCAATTCCAGTTACTCGACGATTGGTTCTGGCTCCACAGCCGTTCCATATCCTCCTCCTGTAAGCCTTTGGGGATATCCTCGAATGATCAAAATTGCAGGAGGATTTCCAATCTCGGTGTACTCCAGCAGAATCCTGTTCCTGCACGCCGCCGAAAAAGGTCTGTCCTTCTGGGTATTCGTGTTCTGGCTCATGCCCTTCAGCCTCGGCCTGCTGCCGATCACTCGAAAACGCGCCAAAGTGAAGTCCAACCACATCGCGCGCGTGTTCGCCTACGGCGCAGCCATGATCCTCACCAGCGCACTCCTCTCGCTCATGCTTGGCATTGTGCATTACAGCATCTCCAGCGCCTTCATCGACCGGCTCTACTCGTGGATTCCCTACGCCTGCCTCCCCACGCTCATATTCTGCTGGTGGTGGGCCGGCATCAGTCGGTATCTCAGAATGCCTCACGGATTCTGGGTCGCACTCCTCCTGTTCCTGACATGCACGCTCGCCGTCTTCGCCGTTGATTTCTGGTGGCACGAATGGTTCATGGGCGGCTTTTTCGAGACGTGACCCAACGCTTCACGAACTGACCGCAATTGAATTCGGACAGCACACATGACCGCATCGGCCGCACAACTCCCTCTGCTATCATTCCTGCATGACACCTTCCACCGCCCCCACCTCTCAGCGTGCTTCAACCTCGCACACTCCGAATGACGCTCACGACAATTCGCACCTCGATCCCATTTCCATCTCCATGCTCGAACTCGTCAGCAGGCATGATCCCGATGTCGCGCGCATCCTGAGCGATGAAGCTGAACGCCAGGCCACCACGCTCGAACTCATCGCCAGCGAAAACCACGTCAGCACCGCCGTCATGCACGCGATGGGCTCCTGGCTCACCAACAAATACGCGGAAGGCTACCCCGGCAAGCGGTACTACGGCGGGTGCGAATTCCACGACCAGGTCGAAGACCTCGCCCGCGAACGCGCCAAAACTCTCTTCAACTGCAAGTTCGCCAATGTGCAGCCGCACTGCGGCGCCAACGCCAACATCGCCGCCTTCATGGCCATGTGCGATCCCGGCGACACCATTCTCAGTCTCCCCATCAAGAGCGGCGGGCATCTTTCCCACGGACTCAAGGTCAATTTCAGCGGCACGTTCTACAAAATCGTGGATTACGATTTGGACGCCAAGACCGAACGCCTGGACTTCGACGCCATCGCCAAAATCGCCCGCGAGTGCAAGCCCAAAATGATCATCTGCGGCTACAGCGCCTACCCGCGCACCATCGACTTCGCCGCCTTCCGAAAAATCGCGGATGAAGTCGGCGCGGTGCTCATGGCCGACATCGCGCACATCGCCGGCCTCGTCGCCACCGGAGTGCATCCTTCGCCCTTCCCGCACGCCCACATCGTTACAACCACCACCCACAAAACCCTGCGCGGTCCTCGCGGCGGTTTGATCCTCAGTAACGATGAAGAAGTCGCCAAGAAAGTGGACCGCAAGGTGTTCCCCGGCAGTCAGGGCGGCCCGCTCATGCACATCATCGCCGCCAAAGCCGTCGCGTTCGGCGAAGCCCTCCGTCCCGAATTCAAATCCTACTGTCAGCAGATCGTCAAGAACGCCAAAGCCCTTGCCGAAGCCCTCGTGAAGCACGGCTATCGCCTCTGCAGCGGCGGAACCGACAACCACCTCATGCTCGTCGATCTTCGTCAGCGCTCCGCTGACCTCACCGGCGCGGATGCCGAAAAATGGCTCGAAGCCTCCGGAATCATCACCAACAAGAACGGCATCCCCAATGATCCGCGCCCGCCGATGGTCACCAGCGGCCTGCGTCTTGGCACACCTGCCCTGACCACTCGCGGCATGAAGGAAGACCAGATGCGCGAAGTCGCTGCACTGCTCGACCGTGTGATGGGATCAAACGGCGACGCAAAAGTCTGCGCCAAGGTCCGCGAAGATGTCCGCGCCCTGTGCGAAAAATTCCCGCTCTGGCACTAATCACCTGAATCATTTGGCGGGCATGGCGGAGGCTCGCTCACACGTTGCGGTTCATCGAACTCACCAGGCGGCAGAATACGAATGGTGATCTCATCTCCAACGCTCGGGTCGCTGTGGTGCCAATTGATGATTTTGTTCGCTTCCGTAATAAGTCCGCTAAAGTGCAATTGAATGTGTTTCCCGGAGGATTCCGCAACAGCTTCCGTTTCAGATTGCTCGCCACGGTTCTTGAGTGGCCTGCAAATCCAAGAGACGGCGACGCTCATGACACCCTGATCTGAGAGTCCCCCGATCTTCAGCGTTTGGTCATTCACCACAAGTTGAAACCTTGGATTGATGCCATTGTCAGGCATGATCGGATCTCCCGTCACAAATGACCGAGAATGGATTGATGACTAAACACTCTGCTGTTCGATATGCTTAGGCTATTCGTGAAGCTCTCCATCGTCATCCCCGTCTACAACGAAATCGCAACGCTCGAAAAAATTCTCGAGCGCGTCACCTCCGCTCCGCTTCCCGCTGGAATG
>DASZQE010000243.1:0-1500 GCA_035550175.1 Phycisphaerales bacterium
GGCAAGGCGCTTGATCGCATCCTCATCCGCACTGATGGCCCGCTGCACCTCGCCCTTGAGAATATCCTCATACTCCTCGCGCACGAGGCCCAGCAGTTCCTTGTACCGCTTCTTGGTCTCTTCATCGTTGATCAGCGAGTGGTGATCCAGCCCGATCTCAATCTCGTTGAGCACCATAAATGGATTGACGGTCTTCTCTTCCTGCGCCTGATGCGACACCATCGCGTTGGAGAGCTTATCCTGGATATACCGCGGCGAAATGCCGTTCATCCCTTCGCGGTGATGCTCTTCCATCAGCTCGCGCACCGAGTCTTCGGTATATCCCGGGACATTCTTGCCGTTGTAAAGCTTCAGCTTCTGCATCAGCGACAGCCCCGCCTTCTTCGGCTCGCTCAGCCGCGTCAGCACCGCCCACATCGCCGCCACCTCGATCGTGTGCGGCGCAATGTGAATCCCGCGCACCTTGTCCGGGCCGAAATCCTTGAGATAAATCTTAATCTCATCATCCAGCCGCGCGTTGTACGGCACATCGATCTTCAGCGTGCGGTCCCGGAAAGCCTCCATCAGCTCATTGTTCTGCAGCTTTCGATACTCCGGCTCATTGGTATGCCCGATGATCACTTCGTCGATGTTGGTCTGCGCGAACTTCTTGGGCTTGATCGCATGTTCCTGCGATGCGCCAAGCAGGTCGTAAAGGAACGCCACATCGAGCTTGAGCACTTCGATGAACTCGACGATGCCGCGGTTGGCGATGTTCAGTTCGCCGTCAAAATTGAACGCACGGGGGTCGGAGTCCGAGCCGTAGAGCGCAATCTTGCGGTAATTGATGTCGCCCGTGAGCTCGGTGGAATCCTGGTTCTTTTCGTCCTTCGGCTGGAAGGTGCCGATGCCACGGCGATCCTTCTCGCTCAGAATCAGCCGCCGCACTTTGACATGATCCATCACCTTCAGCCAGTCGCCGCCGTACCGCAGCAAGAGTTCATCAAACATCTTGCGGCAGAAGGGGCAGACATCCCCGTAGAGTCGAATCCGCCGGTCCTCCGGGAGGCCCTTGTTCAATTCCGCCACCACATCGCGCCGCGCGTCGGCGGGAATCAGGAGGAGAGGCTCCTCGTGCATCGGGCAGCGGATATATTCATCCATCTCCCCCTCCTCGCCATAGCGTTCGTTTTTCCACGCGAACGTATACATTGCGCCGGCATCGGTGCGCGAATAGTGCTCCAGCCCTTTCTTCAGGAGCCGCGCGATGGTGGACTTGGCCGATCCCACCGGCCCATGCAAAAGCAAAATGCGCTTGTCGGTTCCCAATCCCTGGGCGGCCGACTTGAATATATCCACCAGCCGCTCCACGGCCTTGTCCAAGCCGAAGACGGCGTCGTTTCCGTGGTCAATGGGGTCGCTGAAGAAGTTGTACTTCACGATATCGGCTTTGAAGAGCGTATATTTCTCAAAGCCGTAGCCGAGGATCATGTCGTAGACGCGCTGAAACGCATTCCTCAC
>DASZQE010000244.1:0-10532 GCA_035550175.1 Phycisphaerales bacterium
AGTCGTGCTGCCCGTTACAGTCAATCGATCAAATTGAGTACCTAGAGAATATCCTGACATGTCGACGTCGAATGTGCCTGAAACAGATTGCGAATAGTTTCCGGTGATCTGTAAGAGACCAGTTGAAATACCTGGTGAGAAATGTCCGTTGTTCACCACGTTGCACTTGATCATCCCGTCACAATGTGCAGTTCCCATATCACAAATCTGAAATGACGGTGCAGTAATTGTGCCGGAGTCATAAACATTCAATTGCGAATTGCCATTGCAGCCAATACTGAGCGCCGAAGCACTGACAAGCGACCCATGTGCAAGAATATTCACAATGCCAGAATTCCAGTTGAGCGTTGCGCCGGTTTGAAGAGAAAGAGTCCGTGCATCGAGCGAAGCTGATGGATGATCCAGCAAAAGCGTTCCGCGAGTTTCCAGCGCGCACAAGGCTGTAGCCAGATGCGAGCCGGCTGAGGTCAGAGAGAGCTGGCCTCCAGCCTGAATCGAAACGCTCACACCAACGGATACGTCCGCATCAGCAATGACAAGGTTTCCACCCGACGCGATCGAGATACTTCGCGCAACAGCGCCTGGCGAATTGACATTCACTGTCTTGGAGATCGATACATTGGTATCAGCAGTAGGGACAGCGTTGCCTGCCCAGTTTCTCGGAGAAAACCAATCGCCTCCTGGTGGACCGACGAAAACGCCTGATCCGGTCGGAGGTGAACTTGAGCCGTCGTATTCATGAGCCCCCATGTCTACAACGGGAGGAGTTCCTGCTCCGGTATCTGGCATGTTGACATCGTCATATCGACGAGGAAGGCCATCCACGTCATACGGTGTCGGCTCAAGTGTGTCGCCGTTTTGATTAAGGTCGCCTTCATCAGCTGGAATATAGGAATTATCTCCCGCGTCAATGCAAGGAGATCCTGGTAGGAGAGTGAGAATGTCGTCTTCAGTCCCAGGGACTGCGTCATCCCCAATTGGATCAATAAACTGGGGATCTGTACCGATATTTCCGACACCACCCAATGAACCCGTGAAGCCCTTTATGCAGGAGCGATTGAGTGAGAGTGTTCCGCCACCAATGAGAATTTGTGCGGATTGATCACTTGCGCCAGCAGCGACGTTTCCCCAGAAGATGCAATTCTTTACTGCTGATGTGCCTATAGTTCGAATACCTGCAGGCAGCGCCCCGGATATATTTTTACTGAAAGTGCTGTTTGTTACTGAAATAGATGTTCCGGATTGGCACCAAAAGGCGCCGCCACCGCTTGCAGATGTATTACCGGAGAAAACGCAATTGTTCATCCGAATACCGGTTGAACTCGACAAAAGGCCCCCGCCGTTTGCCCCACTGGAATTGCCGAGAAATACACAGTTCGTGATTACGTGCGTAACTGATCCGCTGACGGACATTCCACCACCGCCAGATGACTCAACGACATTGTTGACGAACGTGCATCGAGTAGTCCAGGTCGTACCGGATGAACTACTGGGCCCCATTCCACCCGTGCCGCTGAAGTGACATACGTTCCCCGCGAAATAGCAATCGGTGTACATGGTTCCCCCTGATGATCCTCCGGCTCCACCGCTTCCAGTGTTATTGACAAAGGTGCAGTTATCGATGCTGGTTGCGCCTCGTAGACCACCGACCTGACCTGAATTGCTTTCAAAGTAGCAATTGGTGACTGTTCCTCCGACTAATTCCGCGCCGCCGCCGCCCTCAATCGCTCCGGTGTTATTGATGAACGTGCAGTCGGTAACAGTGAGACTTGCTGAACTGTATATGCCAGCGCCTCGACGATAGGCGTAATTGTTTGTGAAATTGCAGTTGCGGATCTGAGGATGACCTCCTTCGGCCAGTAAGCCTCCCCCGCGCTCCAGATCGTTGTTTGCGTTGCCGTCGCGCACTGTGAATCCATCAAGGATAGCTGTGGCATCAATCGATGAACTCGGCGCTCTGAGGACATATCGAACATTGTCACTTGGGTCTCCTTGGACTCCAATATCTCCACTGAGGATTGTGGGATGTGCGACAAAGTCGCGCTGGGACGAATCTGCTTCATCTCCTACAAATCCGCCGAGGACCGTCAGGTTTTTATGGAATATGTAGAACGTCTTTGAACGCGCATCATTCGCGCTAGCGAAATGAGTAGGATAGTAGGTTCCTTGCGCAACCCAAATTTGGCCGAAAGTCGTGGCCCCGCTCCCATTCGGGTCAGCAAGTTGATAGGCAGATTTGATGTCCTGAAATGCAGTTGCCCAAGTGAGGCCATTACCACCCGGTGGCGCATTGATGTTGACGTAGATTACGGCATTCCCGGCCTCTACATTGGCTCCCATGCAAGCGATCGTTATGGATGCTGTCAAGAAAATATGCGGTTTCATCAAGAGCCTCTGAAAATTGACGACACGCAATATGTGCCGTGGTCTCAAGAATTGACATCCAAGCTCATCTGAATTCTGAGTCCAGATGACCCTTCTTCGTCATCGCAACATATCGCCAACCCAGCTTTGGCGTTAGGAAGGTGCGATTCGAGCATTATCCACCATTCTGAATAGGACGCTAGGGATTTTGCGCTAATTTACGCTGGGTTTGTTCAGGACGAAAATCTGGAGTAGAAAATGCATAAGAATTGTGACCGATTTCGGCGAATTCAATCCGCACAGACAACTTGCCATGCATGGACAAGCTCGATGGATGTTCACAAACAGATGCCTTAGGTCTCGGCAGGGGTAAGTCGCCTATCGAACCGATCGCATCATGCGACCATGGTGGGCGATGAAGTTCGCTGCATTGATCGTGAGAGGGAATGACTGGTCGCTTGCCGATGAATGCTGCATCGAGAGGAGGAGCATTTCTATCAACTGGCTTCGCCGTCTCTGAGCTCATGCGATGACTCGCGAGCAACCCTCAAACAAGCTGCCTGTGGCTCCTTGGTGAGTCAATCGCGCGGAGCGAGTCCGCTGCACGACGAACGCGCCCAGCTGCAAGATAAGAATGGAAGCAAAGTGGTGTCGTGACAATGGTGAACGAGCAACGGGATTCGTGGAGCTACCAGGTCGTCAGAACTGCAGAGACAATCAGGAATATTAAATATGAGGCCAGCAGCAATCCTCCTTCCAGACGCGACACGGTTTTTCTGAACGATCTGCTGATGGGAATGAGTGCGAGCGCCAGCAAGCCCATATACACAAGCGGGAGTGTGAGCGAGTGATCCACAGCTGGAGGAACGATCAGTCCGACCAGACCAAAAATTGCTCCTGCATTGAACAGGCACGATCCGATCGCGTTTCCCATCGCCAGATCGGTCTGGCCTTTCTTGACAGCCATGATTCCCGTGACCAGTTCCGGCAGCGTCGTGCCGATTGAAACGATGGTCACTCCGACAATCGCTTGGGGAATCCCAAGTCCGATAGCGATTCCTGCCGCGCCGTCGCTTGCAAGTGATCCCCCAAAACTGAGGAGCGACAAGCCTCCCACAAAGCAGGTTCCAATCATGATCCAACTCATCGGGCCTCGTTCCAGCATCGGATCATCCCCCAGACTGTTGGCTTCCTCTGGTGATGCCGCCTTGTCGGTTTTGCGGAGTGCCGACATGATTGTCCACATGCTGTATCCACCAAAGATTCCCAGCATCATGCCCGCTTCCAATTTGGTGAATCCCCACGTTAGCCCCGGCACAGTGATAAACATGAGAATCGCAGCATTCAGCCAAATCTCCACTCGGATCAACCGCTCTTGAATCGTCAATGGACTTAAAAGGGCGCACACTCCAAGCACCACAGCCATGTTGCAGACATTCGCGCCGACAACATTGCCTAACGCAAGATCGCCCCGTTGCTTGAATGCGGAAATCAGGTTCAATGCCAGTTCGGGGGCGCTTGTCCCCCAAGCCACGAGCGTAAGCCCCACAACAAGCGGCGAGACTCGGCACCGCGTGGCGGTATCCACGGACGCTGCGACAAGCAATCGTCCGCCGACGAGCAGGAGCACAAGTCCACCACAGAATGCGAGGATGTCGGTGAGCATGTCTCAGAGTAGCACGCCTGTCTGCAACAGAAGGCATATCCCCCGTTTAAGGCGCCATGGCAGTTCGGGCCAAGGAACCGTCGCAAGCCCGCCCGTCTGAGTGCGATACCGTCCGGACGGTTGACATCGACCGTCCGGACGGTATCGTGTTGCGATGGATTCTGACGCCGCTGCGATGCTCAGGGACCGCATGCTTGATGCCGCTGAAGCGGTCGTGGTGCGTCATGGGATTGCGAATCTCACGTTCGAGGCAGTTGCTGCCGAAGCGGGAATGAGCAAGGGAGGCTTGCTCCATTACTTTCCGACCAAGGATCGACTGATTGAAGCGTTGGTCACTCGGTGTGCCGAGGGATGGCGAAAATGCGTGTTTCAATCGCTTGAACAAACGCCCGAAGGCTACGGACGGATGGCGAAGGCGCTCTTGAGGTCGCTTGCCGACACCGAAGGCTGGACCGAGCAGTGTCAACGCAGTTCAGCCGCCTCGTTTGTCGCCTTGGCCCAGAATCCCCGATTGATAGAACCCATGCGGGTCGTTTACAACGAATTGCGTGCGGAATTGGCAAAGGATGGCCTTGGCGCCGGAATCGGTGAAACAGTGCTCGTGGCGATGGATGGTCTGTGGTTGAACAGAGTGTTGGGTTTGGCGCCGGTTGACCGCGAGCGGATCAATCGAATTCGACTGGCGCTGGATGCCCTGATCACGCTCGCGCAGGAAACAGACAATCGCGCGATGTTGGGAGAGAATAAGAAGCGTGCCGCAACCCGACAGGGTTCGAGACGCGCACCGCGGGCGAGGAGATCATCATGAGGCAGCCACAGAAGGTGATCGGGATCATGCTGGCCGTTCTTGCGCTCGGAGTCGGCGGGTATTTCGGCATAGTGAGCCTCCATGCCCGAAATGCGGATCAAACGAGCGCAGCCGCATTTGAACCCACCGAAGCGACCGAGATCGTCGCTGCACGAGAGATTGAATGGCAGGCAACGGCGGACCTCGTCGGCACAGTCGTTGCCATGCGCTCCGTCGTCGTGCGCAATGAGTTGGCCGGCGTGGTCAGATATGTCGGGTTTGAATCGGGCACCACTGTAGAGCCGGAGCAGATCTTGCTGCGCCAGGATGACGCAATGGATCGTGCGGATCTCGATGCGGTCAAGGCATCCGTCCGTGTCGCCGAGGCGAACGTCGCGGAAGTCGATTCGGAAATCAAGCTCGCTGAATCGGAACTGGCGAGAATGTCTACAGTGCAATCGCGGGCTGTCGCCGAGGTCGACTTGGATCGAGCCAGGACAAAGCTCGAAACGGCAAAGACGGAGCGCGCGCGTTGGGAGGCCGAAGCGGATCAGGCCAAGGCTCGCGTTGCTCAGGTCGAAGCACGTCTCGCAAAATTGACGATTCAAGCTCCCTTTCGTGCTCGAGTCGGTTTGCGCACGGTGCATGAAGGACAATACCTGGCTGAAGGAACTGAAGTGGCGGTGCTCCAGGAGTTGACCGATACCATCTATCTCGACTTCGCAGTTCCACAGGAATACGCTCCGCGCGTGAAGCCGGGCACGACCGTCATGGCGACCGGCGAGCTGCTCGGATCCGAGCCGGTGAAAATCACTGTGGCCGCCGTGGATGCAACTGTGAATAACGATACTCGCAACATTCGCGTGCGCGCGATCGTGGCCAATCCGGATAACACGCTCGTCCCAGGCATGTCAATCGACGTGCGCGTCCCGATCGACACACCAGTGAAACTCGTTGCGGTGCCGAGCACAGCAATTCGGAGAGCTGCATACGGGAACTCCGTGTTCATTATCACTCCTGATCCGGGATCGCAAACTATGCGGGCGCACCAGAAATTCGTGAAACTGGGGCCAGCGATGGGGGATCAGGTGATCGTGTCTGATGGGCTCATCGCCGGTGATCGCGTCGCGGCAGCCGGCTCGTTCAAGCTTCGGGATGGTGTCAAGGTGATGGATCAGCCGGCAAGCGAAGCAGTCTCTGCACCGGCCACTGAATCGGCAGAGAAAGAATCTGTTGTGGATGCCGGCAGTGCGTCTGATATTGCGAAGAATTGAGTCGGGTGACCGACGAAGGCTGAGGAATCGGAGATTGGCGTGCAATCGATCACAGATGTGTTCATCAAGAAGCCGGTGCTCGCGGTCGTCATCAATCTGATCATCCTCGCCGTGGGATGGCGGTCGATCGGTTCATTGGGTGTCCGGCAGTATCCAAGTCTCGAATCCAGCGCCATTGTGATTTCGACGGTCTATGTCGGCGCCAGTGCGGAAACTGTGCGGGGATTCATTACCACGCCGATTGAGCAGGCAGTCTCTGCGATTGATGGCATTGATTACATTGAAAGCTCAAGTCGTTCGAGCATCAGCACAGTGACTGTGCGCCTTCGTCTCAATCACGACAGCAATGACGCGCTCGCCGAAATTAGCGCTCGGCTCAATCAGGTTCGCAGCCGGCTTCCGGCGGATGCCGAAGCGCCTGTGATCGACATCCAGCGCACGGATAAACCGTACGCGACATTCTATATCAGCTTTACCAGTGATCAGTTGAGCCTGATGCAGTTGGATGACTACCTTGTGCGCGAAGTTCAGCCCGAATTGCAAACGATAGCAGGTGTGCAGCGAGTAGGTGTCGAAGGTGCTCGTGAACTGGCAATGCGTATCTGGCTTGATGCCGGAAAAATGGAGCAACTCGATATTACTCCCACGGAAGTTTGGGATGCGCTTTCAAAGAACAATTTCCTCGCTGCCGTCGGTCGGACCAAAGGGCGGGATGTGCAGATTGATCTGCTGACCGATACGGACCTGAAATCAGCGCCGGAATTTGAGGACCTGATCGTGCGCGAGCGTCAGGGGATGATGGTGCGTTTGAAGGACATTGCGAAAGTGGAGCTGGGAAATGAAGAGCCGACGGGTCAGGCGGGCTTCAATGGCAAGCCCGCGGTGTGGCTTTCAGTGTGGCCGCTTCCGCGTACCAATGAGCTTGAAGTTGCCAAACTCCTGAAACAAAGGATCGAGGAAATCCGACCGAGTTTGCCGGCAGGTGTGGAAATGACGCTTGCCTATGACGGCACGTATTACATGGATCATGCGATCAAGGAAATCACGCGAACGCTGGTCGAGACCATCGGCATCGTGGCGCTGGTCGTGTTCCTGTTCATGGGATCGGTGCGGACCGTGTTGGTGCCGCTTGTGGCCATGCCGATATCACTTGTCGGTGCATGCATTGCCATGCAATTGTTCGGTTTCTCCCTCAACTTGCTGACGATTCTCGCCATTGTGCTCTCCGTCGGCCTTGTGGTCGATGATGCCATCGTCGTCGTTGAGAACGTCGAGCGGCATGTCCATGAAGGAAAGACCAGGCTCAACGCGGCGCTGATCGGCGCACGGGAACTCTTCGCGCCCATCATTTCAATGACCATTACGCTGGCCACGGTCTACGCGCCGATTGGATTCCAGAGCGGTCTGACCGGAATGCTCTTCCGTGAGTTCGCATTCACCCTGGCCGCCGCCGTCGTGATTTCAGGAATCGTGGCGGTGACGCTTTCGCCCATCATGAGCGCCTGGATGATTCCCGAGGGAGGTCGTGAAGGCCGGCTCACGCGCCTGGTGAATGGCCTGTTCAACCGCATACGCCTCGCGTATGAACGGGTGCTTGGTGGTGCGCTTCAGGTATGGTGGCTCTTCATCTTGGGAGCTATTGCAATCTGCGCCTTCGCTCCGGAGCTCTATCACCGATCGAAAAAAGAGCTTGCGCCGACCGAAGATGAAGGAATCGTCTTTGCTGTTGTGCAGACCGCTCCGGACGCGACGCTTGATTACACGGTGCGGGGCTTTGCGAAAGTCGCTGATGCGTTCATGTCAGTCAAGGAAGCGAAGTTTTTCTTCCAGATCGCTGAGTTGGCGATGGGCGGGGGATTCGGAGGTATTCAGACCGTGGATTGGGACGAGCGGGACCGCACGACCGAACCAATTCAGGCTGAAGTGATCGGCAAGTTGATGGGAATCCAGGAACTGAGGTCGATCGCTATTCGTCCCGCGCCGCTGCCCGGTGCAGGTCAGTTTGACGTTGAGCTCATGGTGACCAGTGCCGAAGAGGCGCAGCAGATGGAGCCGTATGTCAACCAGATCATCGGCGCTGGATACGCAAGCGGTAAGTTTGTGTACGTTGATTCGGATATGAAGATCGATCTTCCGCAAACGCGAATCGAAATCGATCGAAAACGGGTCGCAGACTTGGGGTTGGATATGGCCGACATCGGTCGTGATCTGGCCGTGCTGCTTGCCGGCGGGTACGTGAACCGCTTCAACTATGGCGGACGAAGCTACAAGGTGATTCCGCAGGTCGGTGATGAGCAGCGCCAAACTCCGGAGCAATTGCTTGAATTGAAAGTCCGAACCCGTGATGGCGGGTTGGTTTCGTTGCGATCGCTTGTGACTCTTCAGACTGAAACCGTGCCTCGTGTGCTCACGCGATTCCAACAGCGGAACAGCGCGAAAGTCTATGGCGTCGTAGCGCCAGGCGTGACAAAGGAAGAGGCCTTGAGCGCGCTCGAAACAGCCGCGAAGCAGATCGTGCCGCCGGGCTATGCCATCGATTATGCCGGCGAAAGCCGTCAGATGCGCACAGAAGGGGCAACGCTCTTGTCCACGCTCGGTTTCGCGGTCGGGCTCATCTATCTCGTGCTCGCGGCACAATTCGGAAGTTTCAAGGACCCGTTGATCGTGCTGTTGGGATCCGTGCCTTTGGCGCTGACCGGTGCCCTGGTGTTCACCGCAAGCGGCGCTACGACGATCAATATTTATTCGCAGGTCGGATTGATCACGCTCGTCGGCCTTGTCGCGAAGAACGGCATCTTGATCGTGGAGTTCGCCAATCATCTGCAAATGCAGGGACTGACCAAACGTGAGGCTGTGAAGCAGGCGGCCGTGACTCGCCTTCGTCCGATCCTCATGACGTCGGCAGCAACGGTCTTCGGCCACTTCCCCCTCGTGCTTGTGAGCGGTGCCGGTGCCGAAGCTCGCAACAGCATCGGCATCGTCTTGGTGAGCGGAATGGCGATCTCGACAATCTTTACTCTGTTTGTTGTTCCCTCAATCTATGTTTTGCTCGCTGGACGTCGAGGTCCGCAAGAACAGCATGACCAGCTCGATCCGGTGAATACCAAAGCTGCTTCCGAATCCGCTCCAGGCTGGAAATCGCCTCCACTAGCTGTATCGAGAACAGCCAGTTGATCCGGAAGTCTGGCTCTCGCTTCCACTTCGTTATTGAATGCGATGCGCATCCCAAAATGGGTGCGTAGGTGGTCCCAACGCAACATGCATGCTTCAGCGTGTCCCGCAACAAATCGAACGGATGGTAGTGTGCTGCCTACTGCGCAGCATTTGCATCTTTGTGCTGTCCGTGAAGCGATGTCAGCAGGACTGCAATGTCATCACTCGTCATTGATTGCGACGCTTTCTTCAGCATGTCCTCAAAATGCGCGAGTTCTTCAGGTGCCTGTGGAAAACCGATATTCCCCTTGGCGCTGACCGAATCAGCAAGCGCCTTGCCGTTCTCATCTAGAAATGCGAACCAGGGAATTCCGCTCGTTTCATCAGCCCCGAAGCGCGGTTTCAAGTCTTTTCCGCCGATCATTCGATCCTGATCGATCCTGAGATCAATGAAATCCTTTGCCAGGATCGCTTTCACGTCATCCTGATCCATCCACGCTTCCAGTCGCTTGCACCATCCGCACCACGGCGCCCGGAAATGCAAAAACACTCGCTTGTGCTCAGACTTGGCCTTGGCGAGTGCGCCATCTAGCGCCCTCTGTGCGTCAATCTGTGGCGCTTCATTCTTCTTGAGCACGTCCAATACAAGCCTCGGATCATGGCCCGGAGCCGCGTCCTTCTCCTTGGTTTCGAGCGAACCAGTATCGTGATTCGCGACGACTTTGCCGTCGTCATCAAGAATCGTCAGGTACGGAAACCCATCCTTTTCGACCTGCGCGCCGTACGAATTCGCAACGTCAACATTCTTTCCCTTCGGTACGCCGGTGTCGATGTATACAACTTCGTACTCGTACAGCAACTCGTGCGCAAGGTCCTTGTTGGCTGCGTAGAGGTTGTGCAGCCGAGTGCACCAGATGCACCAGTTGCCGCCCCATTGAATGAGCACTCGCTTGTTGTCTTTCTTCGCTCGTGTCACCGCCTCCGCGATTTGCGTCTTGGCGTCAGCGTGTTCATCGTATACATCCACATGCTTGGTTGAAGGGGCGGATCCGTCCTCTTTCGGAGGCGTCTCATTGTGCGCGGTCACACCGTTCTGCCGCGCGAAACTCATAGTCGTTCCGCACAATGTCAATGCAAACGTAGTCAGAATTCCACGAACGAAGTGTGATGAGGTCATATGAGGTCTCCTGTCAAGCGTGACATCTTATCCCTCGTGAAGAACGGCAAGAATCCGTGAATTCTTCCGAGACATGAGGAATCACGGTTTTGACCGGACACGTATGACTGG
>DASZQE010000245.1:0-3968 GCA_035550175.1 Phycisphaerales bacterium
TGAAGCGCGGAAGGAATCCCGCCGGTGAATGACGTAGACAGTTGAGCCGAACTTGGTGAGGTAGCTGACTTCTTCCATGGCCGTGTCGCCGCCGCCGACAACCGCGAGGGGTTTGTTGCGGAATGCGGGCAGCGCGCCATCACAAACTGCGCAGGCGCTGACGCCACCACCGATCTGCGCCAGGCGCAGTTCATTCGGCAGGCCGAGCCAGTTGGCGGTTGCGCCGGTGGCAAGAATCACCGTGTGGGTGTGAATGACCGTGTTGTCGGAGGTGTGCAGCGTGAAGGGGTGCGTGGAGAAATCGCAGCGGGTGATGTCCACGCCCTGAATGCGGGTGGCGAAATGCTCAGCCTGCTGCTGGAACATGGCCATGAGTTCATCGCCGCGCACGCCCTTGGGGAAGCCGGGATAATTTTCGACTTCCGTGGTGAGCATGAGCTGACCGCCCGGCAGCACCGGCGCGGGGTTGGATTTGGGTACTCCTGTGCAGACAAGCGGATTGAGGTTGGCGCGGGCCGCGTAGATGGCTGCAGTCCAGCCAGCGGGTCCGCTGCCAATGATGACAAGGCGTTCAGCGTTCGACATGGCATCGAATCATCGCAATGTCTTTGAAGAAGGCAAGTGAGACGGCCATCAGGGAATGAGCGGCGGGTTCGCGCGGCGCTCAAGCGTCTTGATCGGCGGCCACATCACGATGTCGCCTGCTGCACCGTCATTGGTGTGCTTTTGAGCGAGATTGTCGGTGTGATCCTGCCCGATGCTGTAGAGAATGGCCTCGCCGGGCTCGACCCACACGCGGCCTTCCGGCGTGTCAACGGATTGGCGCGCGGAGGCGATGCGGTAGATAAATGGATGGAAAGATTGATCCATGTGCTTGTCGAACGGATCGAAATCCGACGCCTTGCGCATGTAGGTGTTGTACGCCTTTTCGGTCTGGTCCGGGAATGTATCGCTGTGAGCACGGCTGTACCCGCAGATGCCTGCAGCGACCGCGGTGCCATTCACTTCCACGCGAAGCTGGTTTCGCACGGAAAATAGAGTTTCGACATCCTGCACGCTGTAGAGAACCGCGGCATAGCGGATGGGATTCATGCGCTCGAATTCGGTCTGCATATCGAGCATGGGGTCATACGGATCCCAGCGCCAACGCCGCCACCAGTCATCAAAGATGAGCTTGATCTTGTTGATGGAGTCTTCGCGGCTAGAGTGGACAGCGGCGATCATGGCCCAGCGTTTCGCGGCGCCGAAGCGGGTGAGCGGAGCCTCGCGCGACTGGATTTCCGCAAAGGTGTCAGCGAATTTCTTGGGGTCGGCGGAGCCGTCGCTGGCACGGAAGACTTCGTTGATGAGTTCCGTGGCGACAATGCGGTCGCCTTCAGGCATGAAGAGACGCGAGCGATCCGGCCGGAGGAAGGGGATTTCCCACGAGGCGATGTCGGAAAACTGCTCAGACGAGATCTTCTCGCGGTAGGCGTAGAAGACATCGCGCATGTTGGAAAGCATGGCGGAGAGCAGTTCGATGCCGTAGAGCTTTTCCTGCAGGAAATCGCGATCGCAGAACTGGCGAAGCACGGCGGTGGAGGCGACACAGAGGTCAAGGCCGTCCTGAATCTTGCCTGCTTCCATCAGGCGATAGGTTTCCGCGGTGGCGAAGGCGCAGATTTCATCAAGCGGCTTGAGATAGTTGAACGTGTTATTCCGAAGACTTCCGCCGGCGCCGATGTCAACGAAGAGATCCTTTTCGCGATACTTGGGGTCGACGTTTGCGGCTCCATAGGGAAGACCGATGATGGCTTTCTGCTTGCACGCAACGATGGCCTTGGCCATGTCGGCGTTGGATTCCGCCCAGCCGGAAACAGCGGACCACTGGCTCATTTTCGGATGGATGGTGGTGAGATTGAAGTTCTCGTCCACGGGCATCGGCGGCTTGGACATCTTGAGATAGGCGTCGAAGAGAATCTTGTAGCTCTTGATGTCATCGCTGCCGACGACGGACGGCGATTCATTGAGTTCCTTGATCACCGAATCGACGTCGGCAAATGCCGGCACAGCCGACAGGCAGAACAGCATGAGGCAAAAAAACATTCGAAGAGCAGGTCGCGTCATGGGGGAGGCCCTGGAATCGTCAGAAGAAATGTGAAAAAAACCGTGCGAGGGATCGCCAATGCTATCAGAAACGGGGAAACGAGGCAGGTTCAGAAACGGCTCTCGCCCACGGACGGGAGTTGCCAGTATCATGCTCCGCCCTGTTGCTGGAGTTCATAGGACATGATTATTGGCGTACCGACAGAAGTAAAGAAGGACGAGTATCGAGTTGGACTGCGGCCGGTGGGCGCGGAAGTGCTGAAAAAACACGGGCACAGAGTGCTTGTGCAATCCGGCGCGGGTGTGGGCAGCGGCTTTCCCGATGAACAGTATGACGCGGCAGGTGCGGAAATTGTTCCCAGTTCCAAGGAGGTGTGGGCGCAGGCGGAAATGGTGATCAAGGTCAAGGAACCTCAGCCGGAGGAGGTTTCGCAAATCCGTGAGAACCAGGTGGTTTTCACGTATTTCCATTACGCGGCCGACAAGGACCTCACCATCGGCTGCCTGAAGAGCAGGTGCATTTCCGTGGCGTATGAAACGCTGACGGACAAGCGCGGATACCTGCCGTTGCTGACGCCGATGAGCGAGATCGCCGGCAAGCTGTCCGTTCAGGAGGGTGCGAAATATCTTGAGCGTCCCCAGGGTGGACGCGGCATTCTGCTGGGCGGCGTGCCGGGTGTTGAGCCGGGACATGTGATGGTGATCGGCGGCGGCGTGGTGGGCACGTGTGCAGCGAAAGTGGCGGCGGGCATGGGCGCGGATGTGGTGATTCTGGATGTGAATCTCGACCGGCTGCGCGATCTTGATGATTTCATGCCGGCAAACGTGAAAGTGATCTACTCCGATCCGCAGGCGATCCGTGAGCATCTGGGGTGGGCGGACCTGGTCGTCGGCGCAGTGCTCGTTCCGGGCGCGAAGGCGCCGCGGCTGGTCACTCGTGATGACCTGAAGCACATGAAGCCGGGCTCGGTGATCGTGGACGTCGCGATTGACCAGGGCGGTTGCGTGGAAACCGCGCGCGTGACGACGCACAGCAATCCCATCTACACGGTGGATGGCATTCTCCACTACTGCGTCGGCAACATGCCCGGCGCGGTGGCACGCACATCAACACAGGCTCTGACCAATGCCACACTTCCGTATGCAGTTCAACTGGCGAAGTTCGGCGTGGAGACGCTGGCGATGCGTGATCCGCACTATGCCGCAGCAGTGAACACCTACAAGGGCAAACTGACGAATCAGCCCGTGGCGGAAGCACATGGCCTGCCGTTTGATGCGCTTGAAAAGGCGATGGTGTGATCTCACCGGCTACACTTCCGGGACATGAAGCGGCGTGAATTGATCAATCTCGGTGTGCCGAAGGGCGTTGCGCTGGATGCGGCGCTTGAGCTGGTGAAGCAATTGGGCGCCGAGCGCGTTCCGCACACACAGATGCGAGAGCATATTGCGCACGTAGTGAAGAATCCCGCAAGCTTCCGGGATGATGCGCGATTCGGCTCGCTTGCAACTGCGATGCTCAGTGATGAAGCCGTCAAAATGTCCTACATCAAACGCGAGAAAAACGCACCGTGGAGGCAATGGGGCGCGAATCTTGAACCGGAAGCCGTCCAGCAACTCCACAATGCGTGTGAGCTGCCAGTGGCCATTGCGGGCGCACTCATGCCCGATGCCCACGTCGGCTACGGCCTGCCGATCGGCGGCGTGCTCGCGACCGAAAACGCCGTCATCCCCTACGCCGTCGGCGTCGACATCGCCTGCCGCGTGCGACTGAGCGTCCTGGACCTCCCCGCGAGCACGCTCACCGACAAGGTCGGGCGCGACCGCCTGCGAAACGCCATCGAGCGAGAGACGAGCTTCGGCATCGGCGCCGCCTTCAAGAAGCC
>DASZQE010000246.1:0-3128 GCA_035550175.1 Phycisphaerales bacterium
GGTGACCCGGACATGGTGGATATTCCGATTCCGGGCAACGACGACTCGATGCGGTCGATTGAAGTGATCGTTCGCGAGTTGGCGGAAGCCGTGACGAGCGGCAAGACGAATCGCGTGGCGAAGGCGGAAGGCAAGGACGAGGGTTCGCAAGGCGCAGCGCCGAAGCAGACACGTCGCCGGAGCAGCCGAAGCCAGTTCTCAGCGGATTCCAAGCCGACGACGGATGGCGCGAGCGACATAAGCGACAGCGACGTGATCACGAGCGTAGCCGCGAGCGGCGCGGAAGCGCCGGGCACGAACTGAGGTTTGCGGCAATTGCGAACGGATTGGCAGGTGAACTTTCGCCTTTCACGAATCGTTGAGGGATTCGGGCGAAATCGCTGCCGGAAAATCTTCGCAGAACGGCCAGTGGACTCGGCGGGCTGAAATGCGAATGATCAGACGGAATTGAAGTTTGGTTTTTTGTTAGAGGAAACATGCACATGGAGACCGCGACGAATTTTTCAGCCAAGGATGTCATGAAGCTCCGCGAGAAAACGGGGCTGGGCATGATGGATTGCAAGGAGGCCCTTGCGACCAACGGCGGCGACCCGGCGAAGGCTGAGGAATGGCTGAAGGCGAAACTGAAGGGCAAAATGGACACGCGGACAGAGCGCACGACGGCGGAAGGCCGGGTGGGCGTGATGATCAAGGGATCGGATGCAGCGATTGTCGAAGTGCAGACCGAGACGGATTTCACCGCGCGCAACCCGGAGTTCGCAGCGATGGTGCAGGATGTTCTGACCGCAGTGTTGAAGCAGCCTGCCGGTGAGGTTCAGGCTGACGCAGCGATGACGAAGCGCGTGGATGACGTGCGGATCAAGACGGGCGAGAACATGCGGTTTGTCCGCGGGGAGCATCTGCAAGGCGGAAGCTTCGGCAGCTATGTTCACCATGACGGCAAGCGCGGCGCGATTGTGCAGGTGGAAGGCGGCGCGGTTGATGCGGACACGCTGAGCGGGATCTGCATGCACATCGTGGCGCACGTTCCGCCTCCAGTGGCAGTGAGCGCGGAGGACATGCCGGCTGCGGAGCTTGAGAACGTTCGGCAAGCGGGCGTGGCGGAAGCGAAGGAGTCCGGCAAGCCTGAGGACATCGCGAAGAAGATCGCGGAAGGCAAGGTCCGCAAGTACCTGGAGGAGAACACGCTTCTCAACCAGATGTACGTGAAGGATCCATCGGGCAAGAAGTCGGTGAAGGACGTGCTGCCGAAGGGCGTGAAGATCGTGAAGTTCGTGCGGTACACGCTGGGTGGCTAAGACTACTGTCAGCGCTCCGGGGGCGGATGACGATGATCAACGTCGCACGGAGCATCTGCTGCGCTTCGTGCTTGGCGGTCCAGGTCGCGGCCACTCGAGTTCAGGCGATTTACCCATTCAAGGCCGAATCGGAGTGAAGATTCGAGACGGTCGTGCGTGCATCATCGAGGTGCGGTGCGAGACAGATTTCACTGCGCGCACTCCTGATTTCGGCAAACTGATCGATGATCTGCTGGACATTTGTCTCGAGCAAGAGCCGGGGCCAATTGTATTGAACCAGAGGATTCTCGATCGAATTGATGAGGCTCATCGAAGGTGCGGCGAACATATAAGTCTCATTCGCGGCGAGCTTCTGCGTGGCGAACGTTTCGGGAGCTATCTCCATCATGATTGGAGACTCGGTGTGCTTGTGCAGGTGGAGGGCGGGTCGATTGATGGGGAGACGCTGACCGGCCTGTGCATTCATGTCGCTGCGCATTTGCCGCCGCCATTAGTTGTAAGCCCGGAGGACATTGCCAAACTGGTTGGAATGCAGACGAAGCGCAAGGATGCGGAGGAAGTCACCTTGCTCAATCAGTTGTATGTGAAGGACCCGTCAGGCAAAAATCGCGTGAAGGACGTGCTGCCGAAAGGCGTGAAGATCTTGAAGTTCGTCAGGTACTTGCTAGGCGAGTGATCATCACTCAATGTGCGCTAGTGTCGGCGGGCGACGAGGAGGCCCTGGCGGATGGGGAGCGCGACGGTGGTGAAATCGGCGTCGCCGGCCACCATGCGGTTGAACTTATCGACGGCGACGCGGGTGGTCTTGGATTCCTCATCGATCCACCAGTCATCGGAACCGTAGACGTTGTCGGCGAGGAGGAGGCCACCGCGCTTGAGCATCGGCCGGGCGATTTTCCAGTAGTCGCAGTATTCGACTTTGACGGCGTCGAGAAAAACGGCATCGACGGAATCCGGGCCGAGTTCGTGGGCGAGCTTTTCGAGGACATCCTTGCCGGCGCCGACGCGGATGGAGATGCGGTCATCGACGCCGAACTCGTGGAATCGCTGGCGGGCGAAGTCGGCGTAGTCCTTGTTGATTTCCACGCAGATGAGGCGTCCACCGTGCGCAAGAGCCTGAGCCATCCAAAGCGCGGAGTATCCGCCGAGCGTGCCGACTTCGATGACGAGCTTGGCAGGAGTGGTGCTGACGAGCAGCTTGAGGAGCCTGCCGACGTCGGCGGTGATGGCGATGTCGGGAATGCCCTGGGCTGTGGCGCGATCCTTGAGGGAGCGCATGGACGCAGGCTCCTGGCCAAAGACCTCCTGCGAGTAGGCGAGCATGAATTCCCAGCGCTTTGGCGACATTTCACTCATGCGTTCAGCATACCTGATGGATGAGCGGGACGTCACGGGAGAATGCGGAACGATCAATGCGGAACACAGGATTTGCGGCTCGGCTACGCTATGGCGCATGCGATTGAACGCGATGCTGCACACGATTCTCTGGGGAGTGTTCTGCGCGTGCAGTTGGACGTGGTGCATCGGTATGTACCTGCCGAGGATCATGATTGAGCGATGGGGCTGGCCGGGGTTCTTGGTGTTCGCGGTTCCGAATGTGATCGGATGCGCGGCGATGGGGTACGTGGTGAAGTCCGCGGCGAGAAGCCGGGAGATAGGGAGCCGACACGGACGAGCGATGATCGCGTTCTCGATCGTGACCATTGCGTATCACGCTTTTTTTCTGACGTGGTTCTTTTCACTTCCGCTGGCGAACATTGAGACATCCGCAGCGTTTGAGGCGGGATCGACACAGTGGATGATGATGAAAGCGTTGCCGATTCTGCTTTC
>DASZQE010000247.1:0-10647 GCA_035550175.1 Phycisphaerales bacterium
GATGACATCACTGCAGGCAATTCCGCTTCTTGCGGCAACAATGTCAAGGCGATGGAAGGCCTGACCCCCCAATTCTCAGGCGATCCGAACACGCTGATGGGCGGAACCGATGATGACGACAGCAGCGGTATTCTGCAGTATGTCTCGCTGCGGTACGGCGGTCGCGTGCTCGGTCTTGGCAACGAGCTCAACGGCTTGTCATTGGGTGCTATCGGGCGTGGCACTCAGATCGACCACATCGACATCATGAACAACGTCGATGACGGCATCGAAATCTGGGGCGGCACGGTGAACCTGAAGTACATCAACATCTGGAACATCGGTGATGACTGCTTCGATGTGGACTGTGGCTGGCGCGGGAAGGCTCAATTCGGCTTGATCGTTCAGGGTTATAGCCAGGATGCTGCGCAGGGATCAGGCATCGGCGACAACATCTTCGAGATGGACGGCGCTGAGCAGGCTGATGCACAGCCGAACTCCGCCGGCTGCATCTACAACTTCACGGTGATCGGCCAGCCGGTCGCCGGCGACCACGGAACCGCGTGGCGCGATGAAGCTCGCATGCAGTTCCGTCAGTGCATCTTCATGGATCTCGGTGAAGACCTGGTTCACAACGACAACACGGACGGCGATTCCGGCAGCGTCGGTTACACAATCGGCGGCGGTGCGCTGACCTTCAGCCAGATCTGGACGACCCCTTACACCACGTTCCCGGTTCCGCACGCATGTGCGAATCCGGCTCAGGTGTACCAGTCTCAGAGCGCCGGCAGTGCAGCGATCGGCCAGGGCTTCCTCGCAGAGATCACTGACAGTGTGTTCTTCCGCAACTTTGACGGCGGCGGTGCGAACGCTGACGGCTACAGCAACTCCAACGGTGCGAACACCGTCGGCGTGACGTCCGGCAGCCGCGGCAATCCTGCCAAGGGCAACGTTGTGGCGGCATACGGCGGTGCGGGCAATCCCGACCTCAACATGCCGATCAAGGCTCTGACTCGCCACGCGGTTGAGTTGCTGCAAGGCAACACGATTCCGCTGATTCGCGTGATCGGCATCGACCCGCGTGCAGCGAATGCCGCCGTGACCAGCAACAGCACTCCGCCTGCGGACGGGTTCTTCAACCCCGCGACCTATCGCGGTGCGTTCAGCCCGGACAAGAACTGGCTGTGCGGTTGGACGGCTGCGGATGCCTACGGCTTCCTCATCAAGCCTTCTGGTGCATGCCAGTCGTGCTGCGAGGCGGACATTGCTCCGTACGGACGCCCGGACCATCAGGTCAACATTGATGACCTGACCGCGGTGATCCTCGGTTGGGGCACTTCGAATCCATCAGGCGATGTGAATCGTGATGGCGCGGTGAACATTGATGACCTGACCGCGGTGATCCTTAGCTGGGGCGCGTGCCCATGACGTGCGGGATGTCATCACTGATTCTCAGTGAGCGGCGTCCAAGTGTTTGAAATTCCCCGGGGGCAGGGTGAACAACCCTGTCCCCGGATTCAACGGTGAACGACCATGAGACGGCAAAGACAAGCGATCCTTCAATCCGCATCAATCACGCTGCTACTTTCGGTGGGAGTCGTCGCTCAAGCGAGCGACACTGACAAGCACAACGGAAATACGGGGAATGCGGAATCCGGTCCTGTTACAAGCTCGGTGTTCTCGCTGGCCGCTGACGGCCCGTGCAAGCAATACCAGCTTGATCTGCTTGATCTTGGGTTCAAGGCCGCCTCAGCGATCCCAGTGGACCCGCATGTGACGGATCGAAGCCGTGCGCAGGAAACCGTCGTGGACGCATGCCTGCAGTTGGATCAGCCGACGCGGGCGCTGAACTATGTGAATGGGATCGTCGATTTCCGCAAAGGGACCGCGTATGCGGACATTGCATTCTGGTTTGCACAACACGACGACCGGGAAAGCGCGCAAAAATACATGAACACCGCCAAAGGCCTTGCTGAGAAGGCTGAGGAATGGCGACAGGACCGAATCAAGGTCAAGATCGCTCGCACGCTTGCGTGGATGGGCGCCGCCGACGAGGCGACGGCGCTTGAAAACGGTGTGGTTGAGGCTGAGGGTGGAAAGGTTGCCGCCGTGAGTGCGGAGCGAGCGGATGATGACACCTTTGATGCGCAGATCGCAACACTGGACGGCATGATTGCGTCCGGCAGCTTTGATCCAGTTTGCAACGCGATGGAAGCGTGCTGCAAGTTGTATGACCGCTACTACGGCGATGAGAAGCGACGGATGCTGCTTGAAGACAAGGTTCGTGCAGCGAGCGTGCATGTTCCGGCTGCGATTCGCATTGAATACATCTGCAAGCTTGGCGCTGCTGCAATGAAGCATGCGGACAAGGCAAGGATGGCGCAGCTTTCTTACGAGGGCCAGCAGGTGCTGAAGGGTGGTCATTGGGCGCCGGATGATCACATGGCCATGGTGTCAAAACTCGCAGTGTTGCAACACGGTGCGGGACAGACGGCCGAAGCCACCGCGGCGTTGGATGCGGACAAGGGAATGTACGAACAAGAGAAGGAAAAGATCATCAGCGTGTATCGCTCAGAGGCGCTGCGCAAGATCGCGGGGGCGTATCAAGAGATCGGGGAATCAGCAAAAGCTCTGGAGACCTATCGTGAAGCGTTGGAGACAGGAGCTTCGAATCCCAATCAACGGCCGCGCGCCTTGGATTTGACCGGGGTTTGCGTTTCCATGGCTGTCGAGGGGGTTGAACCTGATGCGGCACTTCGTGAACGCATGACAACGATCTGTGCGGGGCTCAAAATCCAATGACAAAAAGCCTGTGGTGGTGGCTGACAGCTTCGGGGGCGATCTTTGGAGTCAGCGTGACGTCGAAGGGGGAAAGCGATGGGGGAGGCGACGGATTTGCTGCATACCAAGTGAGCGTGCGAACTGCGCCGTTGATCGTGAAGCAAGTGTGCTGGTCTATCATCGCTGCGCCGCAGGATGCGGGATCGATCCGCGGAACAGTGACGGATGCGGATTTCGATGTGCCGCTTTCCAACGCGCAGATCACGATTGCGGAAACAAACCAGACTGCTCAGACCACCGAAGACGGTCACTATGTGATCAGCGGGGTTGCGAGCGGGACGTATACGCTGGTGTTCGTGAAAGACGGCTTTGTCCGGCAGGTGAAGTCCGGTGTCGTGGTGACCGGCGGGCAACTGACGGATGTGGACGTTGCAATGCCGGGAGAATTCACGGATCTCGAAGAGTTCGTGGTTGAGGATTTGCAACTGGGCGGTGGGACCGAAGCACAGCTTCTTCAGACGCGATTCCAAAGCCCGGCAATTCAGGACAACATCAGCGCTGAGTTCATGAGCCGTGCGGGAGCCAGCGATGCGGCGGCAGCGCTGAAGCTCGTCTCCGGTGCGACGGTCGAGGGCGGCAAGTATGCAGTGATTCGCGGTCTTCCGGATCGATACGTCAATTCACAGATCAACGGCATTCGATTGCCGACCGCCGACGAAAACAAGCGTGCCGTGCAGCTGGATCAGTTTCCTTCCCCCGCCATTGAGAGCATTCAGGTCAGCAAGACGTTCACGCCCGATCAGCAGGGGGACGCTTCCGGCGGCGCAGTGAATGTTGTGCTTAAGGGCATTCCCTCGCAAACGATTCTGCAATTCAAGAGTGAAGTGAGCTACAACTCGCAGGCCACGGGTCGTCGTGATTTTCTGACCTACGACGGCGGCGGATTGAATTACTGGGGGAAAGACAACGGCAGCCGCGATCCGCAGCTTGACCGCCTCGGTCAGAACTGGCTGGGCGCCGCAGGGGCGAGCGATGGACGAGCGCCGACGGACTACAAGTGGTCGGGTTCCGCAGGCGGCAAGTATGAATTTGAGAACGGAATAAAGGTCGGCGGGTTCGGCAGCTTGTTTTACAAGCGCGACAGCGAGTTCTATGACAATGGAATTGATGATTCGTACTGGCAGGTGACGCCCGGTGTGGGCTTGGTGCCGCGAACGATTCAGGGGACGCCAGACCAAGGCGACTTCAAGACGCAGTTGTTTGACGTGACCCAGGCTTCGCAGTCGGTGCAGTGGGGAGGGCTTGCGACATTCGGCGTTGAGAGCAAGAACCACTCGATCAATCTGACGTATCTCTACACGCGCATTGCGGAAGACACCGTCACTGTTGCTGAAGATACACGCGGCAAGGCGTACTTCTTTCCCGGGTACGATCCGAATGACTCGCATGCCTTTGGAAACTCGGTCGGAAATCTCAACGCAGCGCCGTATCTTCGGACCGAAACACTCGAGTACACGGAACGAACCACGTCAACGCTGCAATTGAAAGGCAAGCACAAGTTCGACTTCGGCGAGTTCGGAATCGACGATGTTCTGAAATTCAAGCCGCCGGAACTCGACTGGGCTGTTGCCAATAGTGAAGCCACGCAGGATCAGCCCGACAAGCGTCAATTCGGCGCGTTGTGGAAAGCGCCTTCATATAGCCCGGGATTCCCGCCGTTCATTCCTCCGTCAACGTCGCCACCGACATGGCTGCCGTTCAAGCCGGCATCCAACTTCCTGCTCGGAAACTACCAGCGGATTTTCAAGAACATTGATGAAGAGAGCAATCAATATGCGGTGAACTTGAATCTGCCGTTCAAGCAGTGGACCGACAGCGACGGCTATTTCAAGTTCGGTGTGTTCCACGACCACGTGAAGCGCACCTTCAATCAGGACACCTTCAGCAATTTCAACGACAACACCGCCAGCTATTCCGCTCCCTTTGACAATCCGTGGAGTGAAGTGTTTCCGACAGAAGATCATCCGATCGTTGATGGTCCGCCGTTTGTCGATGTGGATTACGACGGTGATCAGAAAATCTCCGCGTCCTATGCGATGGCTGATGTACCGCTCACCTCGTGGTTCAACGTGATCGGGGGCGCACGGTGGGAATCAACGCGAATCGGCATTGTGAACTTCGCAGAAGAAAACGCCACATGGTTCCCGCCCGGTGCGCTGGCGGGGGTGGCGCTGAACCCCGGCGATGCGGACGTGGACTTCAAGCAGAATGACCTGTTGCCTTCAATCGGGCTGGTGTTCAAGCCGCTCAAACCGGTGACGTTGCGGGCTTCATACAGCGAGACCGTGGCGCGACAGACATTCAAGGAACTCACCCCGATCCTTCAGCAGGAATACCTCGGTGGCGACATTTTCATCGGCAATCCCGACCTGCAGATGAGTGCGCTGAAAAATTACGATTTGCGCCTTGATTACACGCCGTATGACGGCGGACTGCTCTCCGCTTCATATTTTCACAAGGACATCACGGGTCCGATCGAATACGTGCAGCGAGTTGCCGGCGGATTCGTGTTCACCACGCCGGTGAATTATCCGAAAGGCAAGCTGGATGGCATCGAACTGGAAATCCGGCAGAGCCTCGGGCAGTTCTGGGATGGGTTCAAGGGATTGTCCGTCGGTGCGAATGCCACATTCATCGATTCCCAGGTCACGTTGCCGGAAGATGAAGAAGCCATGTTTGAAGCGCCCAACATCGCGGCCCCGATGCCGACGCGCGACATGACCAATGCCCCGGATCATCTGTACAACTTTTACTTGACGTATGACCTGGAATCCACAGGGACGCAGTTCTCGATCTTCTATACGGTGCGGGGCGACACGCTCGTTGCGGGTGCTGGCGAATCGCTCGGAAATTTCGTCCCCAATGTCTACGAGACGGAGTACGGCACGCTGAATTTCACCGTCTCGCAGAAGCTGTTTAAGTTCCTGACATTGCAGTTCCAGGCGAAGAACCTGACGAATCCCGCGATTGAGACCGTGTATCGCTCAAAATTCATCGGCGACGATGTGGTGAAAACTTCCTACACCAAGGGAATCGACTACTCAATCGGTCTTAGCGCGGAATTTACCTTCTGATCACGTTTGACTAACACAAGGCACACACAAGATGCGTGGAATGCCGCAGATGGACAGTAGAAATGACGCGAGAGCGGAAGTTCGCTTTCGGGCGAAGCCAGGCGGTCATCGTCTCGGCAGGGCACAGCGATGGACGGTGCTGGCGCTGGCTTCAATGGCCGGTGCTGCGCTGATCACATCGGTCGCGCGGTCGGCTGATGACCATCCCAATGCAGCAGCCCCTGCAGCGACCACACCGAACACGACTTCGCTTGAGCAAACCCGTGAAATCATGGGCAAGTGGATCGAAACCCAGCAGATCATCTCCAAGGAACGCAATGAGTGGCAGCAGGGGAAGGACATTCTTCAAGGCCGGCTCGAACTGGTGAAGAAGGAGATCGCTGAACTCACCGAAAAGAACGCCAAGGCTCAGGCCAGCGTGGAAGAGGCGGACAAGAAACGCCAGGAACTGGCTGCGGAGACTGATCAGCTCAAGGCGGCTTCCGGCCAGCTCACCAGCGCCGTCACAGCGATGGAAAGCGAAATCCGCAAGCTGCTGAAGTCTGTGCCGCAGCCTGTTGTTGACAAGCTCGATCCGTTGATTCAGCGAATCCCGGATGATCCTGAAAAAACAAAAGTGTCGGTCGCTGAGCGGTATCAAAACGTGCTCGGCATTCTGAATGAAGTGAACAAGGCGAACAGTGAAATCACTGTGAACTATGAAGTTCACACGCTTTCAAGCGGAAAGCCTTCGGAAGTCAGAGCCATGTACGTGGGATTGGCGCAGGCGTATTACGTCAGTTCCGGCGGCGAAGCGGGCATCGGCCGTCCGACTCCCGATGGATGGGTGTGGGAACCCTCAAACGCCGTCGCAAACGACGTGCTCAACGCACTGGAAATCATTCAAGGCAAACAGACTCCGGCCTTTGTGCCGCTGCCGGTGAAAATTCAATGATGATCGCACAACTCACAGCGCTGTGTGCAATGCTGGCCGGCATCCCCGCCGATGACGCTGCACAACCCGCCAATGCTGAAGTGATGACCAACCTTTCCGTCTCCGCACAGGATCGATTGGATGCCAGCGTGAAGGAGCTGAACGCTTTGCGCCAGCAGATTTCCGCTGAAAAACTTCCCATGGCACAGGAACTGACGACTCTTGAGGATCAGTTGACCAGCCTGCGGAAGGAAAATGATCGTGTGACGCGCCTCGTGGATGCAGGCAATCTGGAAATGGCCACGATCAAGGCCGAGATCAAGGTGCGGCAGGATGAGCTTTCGTATGTCGGCAACATTCTTGATGAGTACGCGCGCACGTTCGAAACCAAGATCAACATCAGCGAGTTGCAGTATTGCGGCGACGCGCTTGAGAAAGCCAAGCAGGCTCCCGAAAACAACACGTTGAGCATGCAGGAAAAATTCGCGCGCCAGACTGATTTCGCCGAGTTTTCGGTCAAGCGATTATTCGATGCGGTCGGCGGGATGAAGTTCCAAGGCGTCGGTGTGGATCTTCAGGGCACGGTGGCGGACGGCGACTTCGCGCTTGTCGGCCCGGTGGCGCTCTTCAAGGCCAAGAACGGCACGGCAGCAGGATTGGTTGTGCCGCAAACCGGCTCCACAAAACCGCTGATCCGCCCGCTTGAGGGCATCATGCAGGCGGGATTGGCCACGCTCATTGAGACAGGCGATGGAACCATGCCGCTTGATCCTTCTCGCGGCGGCGCGCTGAAAGAACTGGTCCAGAAAACCAACATCATCCACATCTTCAAAAAGGGTGGCCCCATCATGTGGCCGCTCCTGTGCGCATCAATCATTTCACTCGGCACCGTGCTCGAACGTCTGTTCTTCCTCTTCCGTGTGCGACTGAAACGCAGTCACAAGGCACTCGACAAGTTCTTCGCAGCGGTCACCAAGGGCCACATTCAGGAAGCCATCGACATCAGCAAGTCCACGAAGTTCTTTGTCGTGCGATCGCTCGGGTACGCCTTGGAGCACAAGGAGACCTCGCTTGAGAGCGCTCTGTTGTACTCCCAGGCACAGGAACTCAAGCGGTTCAAGCGCGGCATTCCGATTCTCGATACGGTCATCACGCTCGCTCCGCTGCTCGGTTTGCTGGGCACGGTCACGGGCATGATGGGGTCGTTCTCGTTGATCGGCGGCGAATTGAGTTCACCCGGCGCCATCACCGGCGGTATCGCTGAGGCGTTGATTGCCACCGCATTCGGTCTCGGAATCGCCATTGTTTCGCTGCTGCCGTTCAACTTCCTCAACGCACGCACCGAAGAGGCCCGTCATGAACTGGAATCCGCTGCCACGCAGATGGAGCTCCTCGTGCGTCCTCATCTTGCGGCAACCGCAGCTCCGCAGACGCAGATGGAACGGCCCGGGCGCCATGAAACCAACGGCGAGGCGGATTTCCGTGAGCAGGAAGCTGAACGCAAGCGATTGCAGCTCCGCAAGCAGATTGCGGAATTGCAGATGGAACTTGAGCAGCAGCAGTTGGCGGGCGCAGGCGTCAGCGACCGGGCGGGGCAGGAGTAATCATGCACGGCGGATCAGGCGGACCAGGAAAAAAGGCACGAATCGAGATCATCCCGCTGATCGACATCATTTTCTTTTTGCTCGCGACATTCATCATGGTCTCGCTTTCCATGTCGAAGAATCAGGGCGTGTCCGTCGCGCTGCCGACCGCGAGTAGTTCTGCCTCGCTCGGCACGCAGGAGGAATTGGAAAAGGCCGTGACGCTCAGCGTGACTGAGAAAGGCGATGTCTTCTACAACAAGGAGAAGATCACCATCGCACAGCTTCCGATGAAGCTGCAGACGTTGAAGGCTACTTCAAAGGATCCGAAGATCATTCTGAATGGCGATGCGAACGCGGATTTCAAGAACGTGGTCGCGGTGCTTGATGAAGTGCGAAAGGCCGGCATTCCCAAGGTCGGGATGAACACGGACAAGAAATAACATGTTCATGCGCGGCCTCGCCATCTTCCTTGCGATCTTCTTCCACGCAGCCATCCTGCTTTTCGGTGGAATTTTCTTTCTTCACAAGCACGAGGACTTTCACAACTTGCAAGTGGTCGACCTGCTCAAAGATGAAGATGTGAAGAAAGACGAAAAGAAGGATGAACCAAAGCCTGAAGAAATCAAGCAGGACGAGGACCAGGCCCCGGATGCAGCAAAGGAGATGGAGAAAATCGAGATGGCTGCGCCGCCGGGCGATCCGCAACTCTCCGCAATGTCCTTAGGTGATATGGATGCTCTGCTGAACGGCCAGCCCGGAGATGCAAGTTTCGGTGGAGGAATGGATTTTCAATCCGGCTCCCTCACTGGTACTCGGAAGGGGGGAGACGGCGGCAGCAGCGTTGATGACGCTTTTAGTCTTGCTGAAATCGATCAGAAACCGCAGGCAATCTATCAGGCGTCTCCGCAGTATCCATCTGAGATGCGCGGCAAGAAAGTTGAAGGTCTTGTCACGCTCATCTTCATCGTGGATGCATCCGGCAAGGTGAGCAATCCGAAAATTGAGCATTCCTCGAATCCCGTGTTTGAGAAACCTGCTCTGGAAGCAGTCCGCAAATGGAAATTTGAGCCTGCGGTCAAGGGCGGAGAGCGCGTGGCGTGCAAGATCCGCGTGCCGATCCGATTCCCGCCGAGTTGATGTGGACATGAAAGCGCACAGACTATGAAGCACAGCGTTGCAATATTCATGATCGGGTTGGGCTTGGCAGGTTTTTCAGCTGCGCAGGCGCGCGCAGAGACGGACTGGACTGATGTCGCAGGCATGTTCAACGATCCCGAATTCAAGAAGGAATTCATTGCCTACTACGGATTCGACGCCGAGCTTGAGCCGCGCGTCACGCCCGAGGAAGTGAAGGTGCTGGAAAGCGTGCGGGAGATGATGGCGAACGATCTTCCCAAGGCTGAAGCCACACTTCGCAAGCAGAAACCGGAGGGGTCGGCAATTCTCAGCTATACGCTCGGCGGCGTCTTGTTCCAAGAAGACAAGATGGATGAAGCGGCTGAGTGGTACACGAAGGCCACGGACAAGTTTCCGAGTTTTCGACGCGCCTGGCGAAACATGGGCTTGATCCAGGCGCGTGGCGGAAAATTCGACGCTTCAATCAAATCTTTCACGAAGATGATTGAGCTTGGCGGCGGCGATGCGTATTCCTACGGCTTGCTCGGATATTGCTATTCGCAGAAGCAGGATTTTCAGGCTGCAGAGGCCGCCTACCGCAGTGCATTGCTGCTTCAGCCCGAAAACACGGAGTGGCGTCTCGGGCTCACTCGCTGCGTGTTCCGCCAGGAGAAATTTGAAGACGCAGCGACTCTGCTTGATGGCTTGATCGAACGCTATCCGAGCAATGCGGATTTCTGGGCTCTTCAGGCGGAAGCCTTCCTCAACATGAAGCAGCCGATCAAGGCCGCGGAGAATCTCGAAGCGCTGGACCAGATGAAGAAAGCGACACCCGCACATCTCTTCACGCTTGGCGATATTTACACCACGGAAGACCTCTTTGATCTGGCGTCGAACGCCTATGTTCGCGGTGTTGACGCTGATCCGAAGCAGGCAGTCGCCCGTCCGCTGCGCTCCGCCGAGGTGCTCGCTGCACGCGGTGCGCTGAAAGAAGCCAAAATTCTGTCAGATGAAATTCACAAGGTGCTTGAGCCGCAGATGGTGGATGCCGACAAGCACAAGCTGCTGAAGCTTGATGCCCGATTGAGCCTTGCGGAAGGCGGCAGCAGTGACGAAACCGCGGCAGTGCTTGAGGAAA
>DASZQE010000248.1:0-3661 GCA_035550175.1 Phycisphaerales bacterium
ACCGCCCGATCTATCGGTCCGGCCACCTTCACCCTCTCGGATCAGGTGCTCAATAACACTTCCGGCAAGCACCACCGCGCTCTAGCCCGCAAGCCCGATTGGCTCCGTGCCCGCGCTCCCGGTGGCGATGGCTACCTCGCACTTAAATCCATCATCTCAGAGCATCGCCTTCACACCGTTTGTGAAGAAGCATCCTGTCCCAACATCGGTGAATGTTGGTCCCGAGGCACCGCCACCATCATGATTCTCGGCGACACCTGCACCCGCTCCTGTGGCTTCTGCAATGTCAAGACCGGTCGCCCGCCCCGACTCGATCTCGATGAACCTCGCCGCGTCGCTGAATCCATCGCCCTTATGAATCTCAAGCACATCGTCATCACCTCTGTCAACCGTGATGAACTCGATGACGGCGGCGCATCCATCTGGGCCGAAACCATCCGTCGTGTGCATGAGGCCTGCCCGCAGACCTCCGTCGAAGTCCTCGTCGGCGATTTCCTCGGCGATCGCGACGCAATCCAAAAAGTCATCGATGCTCGTCCCGAAATTCTCTCCCACAACATGGAAACCGTGCATCGCATGCATCCCGCTGTGCGCCCGCAGGCCGACTATCAGCGATCACTCGATGTGCTGAAGCAAATCAAGGATGGCGGGCTCGTCACGAAAACCGGAATCATGCTCGGCATCGGCGAACGGGATGATGAAGTCCTCGAGCTTATGGATGATGTTCGCGCCGTTTCCAACGCTGACATCCTCACCATCGGCCAGTATCTCCAGCCTACGCGCAACCATCTGCCGATTGATCGCTGGGTCTCGCCCGAGCAATTCCTTCGCTTCAAGCAGCAGGGGCTCGCACGCGGGTTCACGGTCGTCGAATCCGGTCCGCTCGTCCGCAGCTCCTATCACGCTGAAGAGCAGGCCGATCGCCTCTCGCCCGAGCGCCGCGAAACCGCCGAGTCCATGAACCGCATCATTGCCTCCGCTCGCGAATCTCGACGCGAAATGTGAATCAGTTTTCTTTTCACGCTCATAGCCGGGTCGCTATGCGGCCCTGGTGCTGAATTGATCTGTTGATGAATAAACCATTGAAGCTGACGAATGATCGCTCGCCGGCAGAGGGACTTCTTGATGTGTTTCCCATCTTCACTCCTGCGTTCGATCTCTTTTTCCTGCAATCCCTTCCCTCTTTATCAACATATATTTCTTGGTCATCGATTCTCCAGTCTGACGCATCGTGTGTCATCTTGAATCATGCGCTTTGAACCAAGGAGATATGAAGTGCATCACATGCCCCGCTGCATCGCTGCGACTTGCACGCTCCTCGCCCTTTCGTTTCCAGCAGCTGCCGACACCTTCTCACAGGAAGGCACGATCATCGGTTCGTTCGGTCCCGTGAGCCAGACTGAAATCATCCTCGCGCAGTTCGATACCCTCGGCGGAACTCGTCATCTCAATTTCGTTCAACTCGACTTCTTTGCATCACTCAATGGATCCTACACCGGCACCGGCTCAGGCGAACCCGTCGATGTCTTTGCCGTCATGGGTGCAAGCTATTACCTCGGCGACACCGAACTCACCTTCACGCTCGCGCTCTTTGATGATGACCTTGAAGACGACTTCGTCGGTCCCGGAACGCTCCCGCTGTCCGATGAAGTCCATCTCACGCTTGATCAATCCGCGGATCTCGCGCTGTGGATCGGTCCTGGATCAATCACCCTCACTGCATTCAGTCAGCTCGATTTCTCGACGCTCCCCGAAGATCAGATTTTCTTCTCCGCCACCGGCTCAGCGCAGTATTCCATTACCTACGACTTCTCCCTCGTCCCCGCGCCTTCCGCGCCCGCATTCTTTTCTTCCGTGCTCATCGCACGAACCACCCGCCGTCGCCGCACGCCAAGATGACCCGCTTCGATTCCTGATCGTCTCGCTACGAAGTTTTATCTGTCACTGGCACTTTGGCTTTCTGTTTTTCCTATTCCTCTCCATGGCCTTCGCTCTTCTTCGCGCCATGCCCAGCGCTCTTCTTTTCCTTCGGCTTCTTCTTCGGTTTCGCCTCGTGCCCGCCGCCATGTCCGCTCTCGCCGCCTTCAGCATGGCCTGATTCCCCGTGTTCCGGCGCGGCCTCCACGGGTTTCGGATCAACCATTCCCGCTTCCACAAAATCCGCCTTCTCGTGTTGCTCCTTCATCTGCGCATCCGCACGCCAGACCATGAGCCACACCACCGGCACCCACACCAACAGCGAAATCGCCGCCCAGTTCATGACCGGCAGAAGTTGTTGCGGAACCTTCCGCAACGGCGCGTTCACTCCCGCCAGCACAGTCACCACGCCCTCTTGCATCGCCACACCCATTTTCGCCAATGCCGGCGTCTTCGGAGCCGCTCGAACTGTCGGTTCTTTCTTCTTCTCAGCGGCTGGCTTCTGCGCCCCGCTCTCCTTCGGCTTCTCTACTGCTTTGTTCTCAGCCGGTGTCGGGCTCGGCTCCGCACCACTTGTATCCTTCGTATCTTCATTGGCCGCCTGTGCGGATGTGCTCCCCGCATCCTCCACTGCGGATGCGCCAGTCGTCTGTGCACCCCCCTTCACCAGCTCCATCTTCGTCTCACATGCATCAGCAGGCACGTCACTGCCCGTCACTGTCGTGTCACTCGAACTCACCGCCTCAAAGGTTTCGTTTGATGCTTCCTGCTCACCGTCTTCAGTGTTTTCCTGAGCGACAGGTTCATTCTGTGTGTTGTCACCAATCTCATTTGCAGCGGTTGCTGTTGCGTCGGGTGCATTCGTGATCGCACCTTCTTCAATGTGTTCACCTGTCTGCGCAACCGGAGCTTCTGCTTCTGCATCGGCTCCTTTGATGACCGCGTCCGTCGGCATCTCGCCATCCGCGCCGCTTGACTCCACGGTTTCCCCCGCGTTTGCAGCTTGAGTAAGTGCGCCCGGCGAATTGATGACCTCTTCCACGGCGCTTGCCCCCTCGCTCACGATCGAGTCGATTTCCTTCACAATCGCCTTGTCCACTTCCTCAATGGTTTGCTCTACAGGTATCTCCACCTCTGCCGCCGTCATCTGGGTTTCCTGAGAACCTTCGTTCGCGTCACTCTCTTGCAAGCCTGTTTCAGCCGCTATGTCTGCTTCAACAGGCCCCTCCAACGTTGCCACAGCAGTTTCAGGTTGCGGTTTACGCACCTGCGTCTCAGCCTGTGCCGCCAGCGGTGCAGGCGGCTCGAACGTCACTTCACTATCAAGATCATCGTGGATCTGCGGTTCGCTCGGCCCCGCGCTGTGCATGCCCATCCCCGCATGCGCATCAGCCTTCGCTGCGCCTGCGTCTGAACCATCTTCCAGATGCTGCTCAACTGCTGCGATCACCTGCGCCACGTCCTCTTCATTCGCAGCGCTCGCTTCCTGTTGAAACTCCTCCAGCAGATTCTGGACGTCATCCAGCGTTTCTTCCGCGCCGCCCGCATGCGTTTCCTCCGCCATCGTCATGCTTTCATTCGCAGGTCCCGCGTTCTTCGATTTGTGCCTCCCGCCTTCCTCATTCAGTCGCTTCGCCACTTCGCGCGCTCTTGCCCCGGAGGCGTTCTCCTCACCTTGCGATTCCTTCGATATGGCTTTCGCGCGATTCATCTTCAAACTTATCGGCCCGCAGCCCCTCAGCCA
>DASZQE010000249.1:0-6546 GCA_035550175.1 Phycisphaerales bacterium
GAAGCGGCGGAAGCGGATGATGCGTTTCTGTCCGAGCCGACGCGCGAACGCGCGAAGGCCGAAGCGGTGGACAGTGCGACGGTTGCTGCGGTTGCCGAGCGGGCAGGTTCGCGAATCGGGAAATACAAGCTGCTGCAGCAAATCGGCGAGGGCGGATTCGGGGTAGTGTTCATGGCGGACGAAGAGGGAGAGGTGCGGCGCAGAGTCGCGCTCAAGATCATCAAGCTGGGGATGGACACGAAGTCGGTGGTGGCGCGCTTCGAGCAGGAGCGGCAGGCGCTGGCACTGATGGATCATCCGAACATCGCAAAGGTGCTGGGCGCGGGGACGACGGAGTCGGGGCGGCCGTACTTCGTGATGGAGTACGTGACGGGCGACCGGATCATCGAGTTCGCGGATGCTCACAGGTTGAGCGTGAAGGATCGGCTGGAGCTGTTTGTGCAGGTTTGCCAGGCGGTGCAGCACGCACACACGAAGGGGATCATTCACCGGGACATCAAGCCGAGCAATGTGCTGGTGAGCATGATCGACGGCCGGCCGATGGCGAAGGTGATTGATTTCGGAATTGCGAAGGCGACGGGCGCGCGGCTGACTGAGAAGACGCTGTTCACGGAGCATCGGCAACTGATCGGCACGCCGGAGTACATGAGCCCGGAACAGGCGGAGGGATCGGCGGACATCGACACGCGGACGGATGTGTATGGATTGGGCGTTCTGCTGTATGAATTACTGACGGGGCTAACGCCGTTTGACGCGGAGCGATTGCGGAGCGCCGCGTTCGGCGAGATGCAGCGGATCATCAAAGAGGAGGATCCTCCCTCGCCGAGTCTTCGGGTATCACGAAATCTGGAGACGCTGGCGGCGACGGCAGCGGCGCGGCAGGTTGAGCCGGCAAGGTTGGGGACGCTGATGCGGGGCGAACTGGACTGGATTGTGATGAAGAGTCTGGAGAAGGATCGCGCGCGAAGGTACGGGACTGCGAGCGCGCTGGCGGAGGATGTGCGGAGGCATCTGGAGGGGGAAGCGGTTGACGCGGCGCCTGCAAGCGCGGGGTACAGGGTGCGGAAGTTCGTGAGGAAACACAAGGCGGGTGTGGTGACGACGGTGCTGGTGGGGGCGGCGCTGGTGGTAGGGATTGCAGGGACGACGTGGCAGTGGCGAGAAGCGCGGCACTCGCAAACTGCGCTCGAAGAGCAACTTATTGAGAATCGAGAAGCATTTTCATCCGTTGCCGAGGCTGCAGAACGCGCGGCAGCCGATGGCGGTGGGAGCGGCATCGACCCCGATCATCCCATGCCGGGAATGACATTTCGGGCCGATGGTTTTTCGTACACGCCCCCATCAGGAGGCAGTGTCGCAATGATGCGAGATACAGCAGTTTGGTACATCGAAGATGCTGCACGTGCCAGGAAGAAACTCGAAGCCGCGAATGCGGAACTTGAACGTACTACCTATGGGTATCTCATTCGTGATGCCTTTGACTCCTGGCAAGCCAACAATTTCGATGTTGCAAAGGGTTTGCTTGCGAGCTGCCCACCAGAATCTCGTGGATGGGAATGGCAGTATGTCTATGACCTCGCTGACGTGCGCAGTTGTATCATCCATGCACACTCAGGACCTGTAGCAGCACTTGCCTTCGGTTCCGCACCCGGCCTGCTTGCTTCGGCGGGAGAAGATCGCACGGTAGACATCTGGGATGCTGAAAAGGACGTTGATAAGCCGCGTCTGGTTATTCACGAACATCCCAAGCCTGTTCGGTCAATCGCCTTTACCCCTGATGATGAACTTTGTCTCACTGTATGCGGGGATCAATCTGTGAGAATGTGGGATGTTGGTTCGGGAAAACTACTGCGTCACCTGCAGGCAGATTCAACAGTCTTCAATGCCGTTGTCATCAGCAGAGACGGAGCGTGGTGTGCAGCGGCAGGTGATGACCGCAGCATCCATCTCTGGAATCCACATTCAGGCGAGCCAATCGGTAAATTGGTCGGTCACAACACTGCGGTCACCGCCCTAGCCATCTCACCTCGTTCAGGGCTGCTCGTGTCCGGAGATGCTGGCGGCACACTGAGGATGTGGGATATGCGTAGTCGAACGCCAATCGAGGATGGAACTCAGCAGGTTGGAGGAAATGACCCGTTCCCAATTCGATGGATCGCATTCGACGAAGATGGCACTGTGATCGTTGGACCGTCTCCACGTGGTGGCGGGCCGAGCACGCAGGAGGCGCCGACAATCGCTAGTCGCACTCTAGGACTGCCGGATATTCGCGAATACACATCTCTTGCTTATGCGAGTGACGATCGCGGAGGCATTCAAGCATTCCAAACCGCACGATCAGGATACTACTGGATAGGTGGTGGCGGACAACCGAACCCGGGATTCAATCCTGAAGAGGGAAAACTTCCTCAGCCGCCTGCGAGTCGGGGTGTTGCCGTTTCACGCGATGGACGCTGGGCAGCTATGGGGCGCGATGACGGAACGATTGACGTTCGACGAGGATGGCACGGCCATATTCCACGTGCAATGAGACTCATCTGGAATGAAATGCCAAATACCGAATATGGATCATACGAATGCCATAACGGTGTTCTGTTTGGCTATGAAGGTTCGCATGTCGAAATTCTTCCGTTGAAACCTGATTCGCCTTGGATTGGCGCCTCATTCACATTTCCAGGCTGGATGCTGGAAGCCGTGTCAGAAGATGCAGGGCGTATTCTCCTCGTCGATGACACGGCCAAAGGCGAGGCGATGGTTGTTGACGCCCGCTCGCAACAAATTGTCTCGAAATGGCATGATATTCGTGGCCAGGCTTGTCTGACTCCGGACGGGCATTTGGTCGCCGATGCGATAAAAAGTACGATACGCGTCAGAGATGCCGTCACTGGCAACTCGGTTCGCATGATTGCCCTAGATCTTGGCAACAATTCGGAAATTACTCATCTGAGGATTTCTGGTGATGGACAATACATTGCCTATGGCACAGAGAATCGGGGCGGAAGTGGAAAATGGAATTTACAGAGTGGCGAAGTTGGGATTGTTGATCTGGCAACCGGGGAGCACCTTTGGCAAGCGGGTGACTTCCACCCTACAGAGTACTCTCAGGACACTCTTTACCCACCGATTCAATCGCTCCATTTCGATCGCTCATCCAAAAAATTGGCCGTTGCTGGCAGCCAGACACTGTCTGTGTTTAAAGTCGTGGATGGTATGCTGATTGCCTCGGCACATTCACCCTCCATTGAAGACATGGTATTTTCGTCAAACGGTGAGCAGGTTTTTACTATGCACTCAACGGAAGGCGGGTGGAGACACTTTGTATGCGCCTGGCGAACGTTCGATTTGCTGAAAGTTCTGGAATGGCCATGTGAAAAAGGAGGATCCCTCGCGCTTTCACCAGATGGAACAGCTCTCTTGATCGCAGGATCGCAGCTATGGACGATTCCACTCACTTCTAGATCGGATTGCACAGCAATTGATCGCTCTCTCTTCCCTTACCTTCAGGTTGCAGACACAGTCCGTGAATTGAGTGCCACCGCTGCCGATTGGTCGGCAGTAACTAGCGCAATTGATGCGAGTGAAGCATTTGAGCCTGCCCAGAAAGAGTTGGCTCGCCAATTGATGCCAAATGAGTTGGTCGAATCACGTCGAGTTGCAGCCCGTGACGTCGCGATGAAGAGCAACCGGCTTCAAGAGGATTACGTTGAATCGTTACGGAGCGCACGGTTTTCGGCTTCTGCCTTCCTAAACGATCCGCCCTCCTTGATCACGCTTGGAATGGCATTGTTCCGTAATCAATCATACGAAGAGGCGATTCAATCGATCAGTCGCGCCATCGAGTTGGACCATGGCGGTCATCCACAGCTTTGGTTTTCTGAACCTGAAGACGATCGACTCGATCCTGGGTTTAGTGACGGACGCAATTCTAGATTTTGCAGCGAGCGTCCCTATACCTATGCATTTCTCGCCATGTCCCACTTCAAGCTCGGCCACGTCGCCGAAGCCCACGCAGCGCTCGATAGACTCAAAGATCTGATGGCCAAACCTGAATTTGCGAATGATGTAGATCGCAAGGCGCTGTATGAGGAGGCGAAGACGTTGATTGAAGGAAGCGAGGCGACGCAGGCGGCAACACGGCCAACTGTGTCGCCGTAATGGAGCGTTGAAGTGCGAGGTGCTACTGGAAGGCCACGACTCTGTTTCGCAAAGCCTCGGCGAATCGTGGCACCAGGTGAACCAAGCACCGTTATCGTACGATGTATCTATTGATTCGTTGAAAGGCAATTGTCATGCCTTCGCTGACAATTGTTTCCGGTCCGAATGCGGGGGTTTACTATCCGCTCGGTGCGGACGATGGTGATCGGGCGCGAAGAGGCGTGCTAAGATGGAGTGATGGAAAGCACGGTGCGACAGGCGACGGAGCGGAATCGGCATTTCGGGAATAAGGTTGCGCGCGATGTGGCGCGGGTGGGAGTGGTTTCGTTTCTGAACACGCTGCCTCTGATTGATGGATTGGATGAACTGGCGGGAGTGGAGCTGGTGCGGAGCGTGCCGAGCGAACTGGCGGGGATGCTTGAGCGCGGAGACGTGGATACCGCACTGTGTTCTTCGATTGATTATCAGAAATCGGCGATGGATCTGCGGATTCTGCCGGTGGGCATGCTGGGATGCGATGGGCCGACGCTGACGGTGCGGTTGTATTCGGCGGTGCCGATGAACACAGTGCGAGAAGTGCATTGCGACACGGACAGCCACACGAGCGTGGTGCTGATGCAGATTCTGATGCGCGAAATGTTCAGCGTGCAGCCGAAGCTGACGGCCTACAACGCGCGCGATCATGTGGCGAATGCGAAGCTGGTGGACTGGCCGGAGACGGTGCTGCTGATCGGCGACAAGGTTGTGACGGATCAACGGCCGGCTGTGCGGTATCCGTATCAGCTTGATCTTGGCGCGGCGTGGAAGGAGTTGACAGGGCTGCCTTTTGTGTTTGCGGTGTGGCTCGCGCGTGCGGCGGATGCGGAGGTTGAGGATGGAAAAAATATAGAGCGAGTGATTCGCAGAGCCGGAATGGCGCTGGATCGACAGCGGCGGGCGAATGCGACGCGAATTGACCGAATTGTACACGAGGCGGCGGAGCGCACGCGGTGGCCTGCGGATCTGGCGCGGGAGTATCTGGGGCACAGGATTCGATATGAATTTGATGAGCGAGCGGTTGAGGGATTGCGAGCGTTTTTTGCCAAGGCGAAGGGATATGGGCTGGTGGAGCGAGAGCGCGAATTGCGATTCATTGAGGTTTGAAGTGGACATGCGAGTGCGGCCTTAGAATTCCACGATGGGGCGAACAGCGCGATTCAAAATTCCGATGATGGCGGACCTGGTGCGGCAGTTGCAGTTCACGCCTGCGGAGACGCTTTGCCGGCAGATGGACAACGCGGAGCGATTGGCGGGGGAAGTCGAAGCGGGCGAGAAGTATCCGTGGGAGTACGTGCTGTTTCGGATCACGGGGTTTCGCACGGATCGCGGTCAGGAGCCGATGCTGATCAGCGGTGCGGATGTGCGGAGCGATGCGGCTATCTTCGTGCTGCGGGCGAGCAGCGCTGCAGACATCGAACGGGATTACGCAGGACGGTCGGCGATCGGGTTGAAGGCGTTGGCGAAGCGATTGAAGGTGACAGGAACAACGATTCAGCGATACCGGACGCAAGGATTGATCTGTCATGCGGTGCGGAAGCGAGGGAAGGTGCGCGAGACACACGAGCTGGTGTGCTTTGAGGATTCGCTGGCGCGCTTTCTTGCGGGGCTTTCGAGGAACGGAAAAGAGGTGGGGCGATTAACGCGGATGAGCGACGCAGAGACGGAAGCTGCGGTGCAGCAAGCGAGGGAGCTGCGCGAGATGAAGCGAGCGAGTTTGAATGACGCAGCGAAGGCGATTGCGGAGCGGATGGGACGGTCGCATGAAGCGGTGCGGCAATTGCTCAAGAGACACGATCGTGATGCGGAGGAGGCGATTTTCACAGAGCGAGGACCGATCGGCGAGCGCGGGAAAGAGTTCGTGCTGCGGGCGTGGGAGCGGGGCGTGAGCGTGGGGCAAATCGCCAAGCGACTGGGGAAATCTTCGCCGGCAGTTCACCATGCGCTGGCGCAGGCAAGGGCGAAGCGACTGAAGGGGTGGGAGATTTCGCACGTTGAGATGCCGACGTTTGAACTGCCGGACGCTGAGCGGGTTATTTTGAGTTCGCCTTGGGTGAGCACCGGGTTGATGGAAGCAATCGCGTCCAAAATCACTGAGGTTGCAGCGGCGCAGGGCATGCCGGAGCTTGAGGAGAATGCAGAGCAGGCGATGGTGGGGGGATACAACTTTCTAAAGCGCAAAGCGGCGCAGGTGATTGCGGGGTTGGGTGCGACTCCGAAGATTGCGGAGGTTGATGAGGCGGAGACGCTGCTGCGGTGGGCGATGCTGGTGAAAGCGAAGCTGGTGCGCGGCGTGATGGGTTCGTGCATCCGGCAGGTGGAGCGAAGCCTGGGCAAGGCGTTCGGGACGCTGCG
>DASZQE010000250.1:0-2037 GCA_035550175.1 Phycisphaerales bacterium
AGAGGACGTGCCGCAGGAATTCGGATGTGGCGGACGTTCTTGATGTTGTGAAAGTGCGAAGGATCGAGCGGGCCGGTTTTTCGAGGGTTGAAGCGATGAAGCCATCTGCGCACCGCAGCCCACGCCTTGCCTTTTCGGCCGGGGGGAACCCACGGCGTGGAGATGACGGTGACATCATGCCCGCGCCGCGCCAAACGATCAGCGTAAATGGCAACGATGCGGATGCCGCCGGCAAGACCAGCATGGGGCAGAATGAACGTGATGCGCATGGTTGGGTTCTGTGTTGAAAGGCAATGACTTCACAAGTGAGGGCACAATCAGAGAGCAGCGGCAGGTTGATTTTTCACGGGCGCTGCACGTGCGGCGGCAATCGCATCCGCAAGCACCTTGGTCAGCCACGGACGCCGGGCATCAACATCGTACAACTCGCGGGTTCGCGTGAACGCCGCTTTCGAGAGCGATTCCTGCCTGTCTGAATTTTGAAGAAGATTGAGACAGGTCTCAATCCATGCGTTGGGAGAGTCGGCAACCAGCAAGTGTTCATCGGGCGTGAGCTCAAGGCCTTCCCAGCCTTTGGTGGTGCTGACGACCGGGCAGCCTTGCGCCATGGATTCGATGATTTTCAGACGTGTTCCCGTTCCATAACGAATGGGCGCGATGCTGAACGCTGCATGACGATACGCATCCGCAAGGTCCTCAACGTATCCGCGAATGACGACGTTTGGAATGCTCTTCAGGAATTCCTGGAAGGATTTCTTCACTTCCCCGACGATGTGAAATCGAGCCGACGGCTCAGCCGCCACAATGCCGGGCCAGACCTTTTCAACAAACCAGCGAACCGCATCGATATTGGGTGACTGGTTGGAATTGAACAGACTGCCGACGAAAAGCAGATTGCGTGAGTTCGGGTCATGTGCCGGACGAACCGGCGGCACGTTCACACAATTTGGCACCACATACGGCTGGGGATGATCAAACACCTGCTGATCATTCACCTGACAGACGAAAGCGCGAACCGCGTTGCGAGCCGCATTGAGCTCAAATCGGCGCATGCGGCGCAGATCCAGACGCGATCTCCAATCAAACCACGAGAGTTCGTGAGTCTGAAAACGCAATCGACGGCGAACATGCTCCGGGTCATCGATATCGAGAATCAATCGCGGATGACCCAGAACGCCTGCGAAATGCGCGAAGTCCACTCGATAGGCGAAGATCGCATCGAAGGAATCGGGATTCAGAGATTTGATGATGCGGCGAGTTTCATCAAAGGCATGCGTGCGGAACGTAAGCGGAAGCGGATTGGTCAGATCGTTCCACAGATGCCTGAGGCGAGACTCGGAGCAATTGCTGAGCGGGAGCCCGGTGACAGCCCGGCCATAGGTCGGCGGAACTTCCCAGACCGCGTCAAAGAGCGCAAGGTGCAGATCCGACATAGCGTCGAGCGCCTGAAGAAACATGTGCTGCCTGAGCAGGTAGCCGGCGCCGCCTTCCCACGGTGAGCCGGAACCGATGTAGAGGACACGCGGACGAGATGGAGAAACATCGGAAGCCATCGGATTCTGCCCGGAGATTGCTGCATTCCTCAGCCGATCTGCACGGTCATGGGGTCGGCCCAGAATTGGAGAGGATGAAGTAGGCATTCTTGAAGTTGTTGTTCGGCCGACTGATGCAAGCCGAACACGAGAACGAGTTGATCAGCACGAGACTTTTTCAGCATCCGCAGCACTATACGCTTCATAGGTTGTGGGCCACCACAGGCGAGCCGTGCTCTGAACGGGAACGCGACCCAAGCCCCAAATGTCGCGCTCGATGACTTCAAACACAAGGGCGTTTTCAACGATGTGGCTGTCGTGAGCCGGATCGCCGAACCAGAACGAAACGAAATAACGCCCGCCGACCAACGGAACCTGGCCCAGCTTGATGCGCAAAACGCCGGAGGTGACGGGCGAAGAAAGCTCCACCGCTGAAGGCTGGAAGCGATTATTTGTATTGATGATCTTCTCACCATCAGCCGTGGTGATCACCAGACCGATGCGC
>DASZQE010000251.1:0-6915 GCA_035550175.1 Phycisphaerales bacterium
TGAAGGCGATCGGGATGCTGCGCGAGTTGATGCCTGAGGTGGAGGCGATCGCGCGGGTGATGATTGAGCGATTGCGAGCGGGCGGGACGATTTACACAGCGGGCAACGGCGGGTCGGCAGCGCAGGCGCTGCACCTGGCTGAGGAATTGATCGGGCGGTATCGCGGCAATCGTGGGCCGTTGCGGGCGGTCTGCCTGAACGCGGACCCGACAGCGCTGACGTGCATCGCCAACGATTTCGGATTTGAGGAGGTGTTCGCGCGGCAGGCGCGGGCACTGGTGACGGAGAAAGACGTGCTGGTGGTGCTGAGCACATCGGGGAAGAGCGCAAATATTCTGCGCGTGCTGGATACCGCGCGGGAGAAGAAATGCGCGACGGTGGGATTGCTGGGGCAGGATGGCGGGGCGGCGAAGGCGCTGTGCGATCATGCGGTGATTGTGCCGGCGAAGGATTCCGCGCAGATTCAGGATGCGCACCAGGTGGTGGTGCATTTGCTGTGCGAGGCGATTGAGGTTGAGTTCGGAGGCTGACCGCAACTGGTGAACAGTTCGCTTCACCTCCTCCCTCACCCTCCCCCTGAGGGGGAGGGAATTGTGCGGCGGGCGAAAATCAGCACGAGCAGCGAACTGGCGATGGCGCCGATGTTGGCCAGCGAGGTGTCTTTCTGCGAATCGAACATGTCGCCTTGCTGGCCGTTGTAATGTTCCGCGGCTTCGGGAGCCATGGTGGCGGCGATGAGCCATTCGATGTGTTCGTAGAGTTCGCTGAACGCAGCGAGGAAGGCGAGCGTGACGAGGAGCGAGCCGAGCATGCGGAGCTTGAGGAAGCGGACGACGAGTTCGCGCATGGGGACGACCATGAGGAAGCCGAAGGAGAAGTGGACGAGGCGGTCGTAGCTGTTGCGGCGCAGGCCGAGGGTTTCGTTGATGGTTCGGCCGGTGAGGGATTGTGCCCACTGGTCATAGGGCACGTTGCTGTAGAGGTAGTGCGCGCCGAGGACGTGGAGCATGAAGAAGATGAACAGGCAGGTGCAGGCGAGGTTGGAGAATGGGCGCGAGTGATTGAGGATGACAAGGCCGATGAGGCCGGCGAAAGTGAGGGAATGCTCGAGGAGAAAATCGTGCGGATCGGTAGGGTGAATGCAACTGACCGCAAAGGCGAGGAAGAAGATGAGCAGGAGGATGAGGCGGTAGGTGTTGCCGGAAGGTGTGGGCATGGAGGTAGGGTAGCGGAGAGAGGCGGGGGTGGAGAGGGTGAGGTCGAAGGATGGAAGAATGAATGGCGATGGTGATCAAGGAATCCCACCCATTGCAATGGGTGGGCTTCTTGGGGACAATTTTGGAATGTCCGGGTGGAATCATTGGTATCACGTCACAAATAGCACATACGGAACCTGGCTTCGGGGCGACCCGCGCGGCTGGCGAGCGCGTCAGCATCGAGAACATGTGGAAGGAGATTACAAGTCTCCGCCGCCAGCGGGTCTGTACGAGCGTCTGCATGTTCGGTCAAAGACACTGTTGACGAAACCACCGGTACTGTTGACGTGGAATCAGCGAGTAGTGGTGTGCAAGGCGTTCATCGAAGCATTGCAATTTCACGCAATCTCAGTTCAAGAGTTTGCGGTAGGAGAAAAGCACATCCATCTTCTTGCCCAGTTTCCGCGGGATCGCGTCACACAAAAGGGCGTGCCGATTCCCGATCCCGTGCGGCATTTCACGGGCATTGCGAAGAAAGAAAGCGCGCGGCGATTGAGTGCCGCAGGTCTCGTTTCGGGAGGCGGTATCTGGGCGGAGAAATCACATCCGATCCCCATTGTTGACAAGCGACATTGGGATCATGTTCGGACATACATACGTAAGCACGCACAAGAGGGAGCGGTTGTGTGGTCGAGTCCAACAGCAACTGAAGATGACAGAATCACGTAGGAAGCCCACCCATTGCAATGGGTGGGCTTCGATGGGAGAAGGCGTGGATGGCGGCGGAGTATGTTGCCGAGCACTATGATTTGAGCGCGAAGTGGGTGACGTTCGTGATACGGAGGCGATAGGCAAAGGGGGGCTGAAATACTCACGCCGCCTTAATAGAGAACGCCTTTGTTGTTGGAGGCGGAACTCGATCGCCGTGACTGCGAAGGGAATCGACATGAGCGGCGAGGGCTTCGGCCATCAGTGAGCGAACTTCATCAATAGTCTCGCCGGAAGTGACGCAGCCAGGAAGATCGGGGACGTAAGCGCTGTATGAACCATCATCAGCTTTTTCAACGACGATAACATATTCCATGTTGAAAACTCACTTCTGCTTGAGACCGGCTTGCTTCAGAATGCTGTTGAGTGTTCCGGGCGGAACATCATGATTCAGCTTGCCGCCGCTTGGAACCGTCACTGTGCCAAGCTTGGCAGGGTGACGGTATTGTAGATGACTGCCGATCGTACGATCAAGATTCCAGCCATCCCGTTCAAGAAGTTTGATCACATCCCGGTATTTCATTGATTCAGACCGTATAACCGATTTTTAAAAACAGTCACTGAACTTTCGTTCAGCGACTGCGATTGGTTCAACATATTGATCAATAATCCATGTCATCCATTCCAGCGCCTGCGCCGGCGGGCATCTTGGATTTCTTTTCCTTGATGTCCGTGATGGCGCAATCCGTGGTCAGCAGCAGGGCCGCGATCGACGCCGCGTTCTGCAGCGCGACGCGCTCGACCTTCGTGGGGACGATGACGCCTGCCTTCACCAGGTCTTCGTACTCGCGCGTCACGCCGTTGAAGCCGAAGTTGTTGCTCGTGGCTTCCTCGACCTTCTGGCACACGATCGCGCCTTCAAGCCCGCAGTTGTCCGCGATCTGCTTGATCGGGGCTGCGAGTGCACGGAAGACGATGTCGATGCCCAGCGACTCATCATTCTTGGATTTGGATGAAAGCTTCTCGAGGGCCTTGCGGGCGCGGAGCACGCTGACGCCGCCGCCGGGGAGGATGCCTTCTTCGACCGCTGCACGGCAGGCGTGCAGTGCGTCCTCGACGCGAGCCTTCTTTTCCTTCATCTCGACTTCGGTGGCTGCACCGACATTGATCTGGGCCACGCCGCCGGCGAGCTTGGCGAGACGCTCATTGAGCTTCTCGCGGTCGTAATCGCTGGAGGTGTTTTCGATCTGAGCCTTGATCTGCTCGATGCGGCCCTTGATGTCGCCGGACTTGCCGGCGCCTTCGATGATGGTGGTGTTTTCCTTCTCGATGGTGATCTTCTTGGCGCGGCCGAGGTCGGCAATGCCCAGCGTTTCAAGGTTGATGCCGAGCTCTTCCATGATCGCCTTGCCGCCGGTGAGCACTGCGATGTCGCCGAGCATTTCCTTCCGGCGATCGCCGAAGCCCGGAGCCTTGACGGCGCAGACCTTGAGGACGCCACGGAGCTTGTTCACGACGAGGGTGGCGAGCGCTTCGCCGTCAATATCTTCCGCAATGATGAGCAGCGACTTGCCGGACTCAGCGATCTTGCCGAGCAGCGGAAGCATGTCCTTGGCGGAAGAGATTTTCTTCTCGTGGATGAGGACGTAGCAGTCATCGAGGACGCATTCCATCGTGGCCGGATTGGTGATGAAGTGCGGGGAGAGGTAGCCCTTGTCGAACTGCATGCCTTCAACCAGTTCGACGGTGGTATCGAGCGATTTGCCTTCTTCCACGGTGATCACGCCATCCTTGCCGACCTTGTCCATGGCTTCGGCGATGATCTTGCCGATCTGCGCATCCTGATTGGCGGCGCAGGTGCCGACCTGGGCGATTTCGTTGGAAGACTTCACCGGCTTGCTCATGGACTTGAGTTCATCCACGACCGCTTCGACGGCTTTCTCGATGCCGATGCGAATCTGCGAAGCGTTGGCGCCCGCAGTCACGTTCTTGAGGCCTTCAGCAAAGATGGCTTCGGCGTAGACGGTGGCGGTGGTGGTTCCGTCGCCTGCGTCCTTGGAGGACTTCTGCGCGACTTCCTTGACCATCTGGGCGCCCATGTTTTCGTAGGCGTCATCAAGTTCGATTTCCTTGGCGACCGTCACGCCGTCCTTGGTGACGGTGGGAGCGCCGAAGGATTTCTGCAGGATCACGACGCGGCCGGACGGGCCGAGCGTGACCTTGACGGCCTTGGCGAGTTTCTGGATGCCGCGGAGCATTTTTTCGCGGGCATCGACATCGTAAGCAATTTGTTTCGCAGCCATGTTGAGTAAACCTCTTTCGTGTTTATGAGTTTTGCTTTGGAGGAACGCGCGAAGCGTTCAGAGTTTCTTGTGATGGTGTGGTCAGGCCTCGATGACGCCGAGAATGTCCTCTTCAGTCATGATGAGGTATTCGTTGCCATCGATTTTGACTTCGGTGCCGGCGTATGAGGAGAAGATGACGCGGTCACCCTTGCTGACGGAAAAAGGCATGTACTTGCCGGTGTCCTTGTTGAGGATGCCCTGGCCGACAGCGATGATCTTGCCCTCTTTGGGTTTGTCCTTTGCGGACTCGGGAAGGTAGATGCCATGCTCGGTCTTGTCCTGTGCGTCGGAACGCTTCACGAGGATCTTGTCGCCGATGGGTTTGACGTTCATTACTTTCGATTCTCCTGTTTGTGGTTTTGAAAGTTGTTCTTTGAAGTTGGAATGAGTCGTTGAAAAAGATTGTGTATGTGTGAAATGCGAATCAGCCGAATGGCGGCGGATTCGCGGGACGATTCGGATGTGAGTCAGTGGATGCGGACTGATCGCGGCACGGCCAGCAGTTGGCGTAATGCCTGCGAAGAATGCGGCGCATGACTTCAAGCATGGATTCGAGCGAGAGCGGTTGATCAATGACCGCGAATGCGCCTTCACGCAACGCTTCTGTGAGTGAGCGAGAGCTTTCGCGGTGGCTTGCCTGCATCGGCCTGATGACGACCGTGGGCGGCGGGCCGGGAAGCCGACGGAGGAGTTGCAGAATGCGCGGGCCGGCAGGTGCAGCGTCAGGTGACGGTGTGGGTGCTGCCGACTGCCCTTCCGCAAGGGGAATATCGAAATCAACGACTGCGATATGAATGATGTGGCTGCGAATGAGTTGTGCGGATTGCTCGCCGGATGTGGCGCGGAAGGTGTGGATGCCCATCGGGGCAAGGAGATCGGGGAGCTGATCGACCGCAGTGCCGCGTCGCCAACCGCCATAGGAAAGCAGCATGTTCAGGCGTGCTGGGCCTGGATGCGGGGACGTGGGATGGGCGGACCGGGACATCATTCCGAAGGAAAGAATGGCAACACCCGTGCCGGGTCGAGTGCGGGTAATTCGAGGCGGGTGGATACAAAAAGCGGGGATTTCAGGAAGAAAACGATGGAAAGCCAAGGATTGCAGGCGGATTTTTGTGACAACGTGATGAGGAAATGCTGGGGCGATCTGCCAATTTGGCACCGGCGAAAATCGAGGTATTCGGGCCAGTTGTCGGATGAGGGACGGGGGCTGATACTTCGTCTCCCGCTGGATAATGGTGCGTGGGCGGCTCGCCTTTGGAAGACGGCCGGCACACGATCAATCACGCGGGCAGGAAAGGAAACTCTTGTGAGCATTGCGAGCGTGGCGGATGTGTTTGCGGGCAAGATGATGGTGGGCGACAAGGTGACCGTGCGCGGTTGGGTGCGGACGCGGCGCGATTCCAAAGCGGGACTGAGCTTCGTGCACGTGCATGATGGAAGTTGTTTCGATCCGATCCAGGCGGTGGTGCCGAGCGCGCTTGGGAACTACGCGAATGAAGTGATGAAGCTGACGACGGGGTGCAGCGTGGAAGTGAGCGGGGTGGTGAGCGCATCGCAAGGCAAGGGGTAGGCGGTGGAGATTCAGGCCGAAGACGTCAAAGTGATCGGATGGGTGGATGATCCGGACACGTATCCGGTTGCGGCGAAGCGGCACACATTTGAGTACCTGCGTGAAGTGGCGCACCTGCGGCCGAGGACGAACACCTTCGGCGCGGTGGCGCGGGTGCGGCATTGTCTGGCGATGGCGGTGCATCGGTTCTTCAACGATCACGGATTTTTCTGGATTCACACTCCGATTGTGACGGCGAGCGATTGCGAAGGCGCCGGTGCGATGTTTCGCGTGAGCACGCTGGATGTGGCGAATCCGCGAAACGTGACGACTTCGCCGGAAGGCAAGACGGATTTCAGCAAGGATTTCTTCGGGAAGGAAAGCTACCTGACGGTGAGCGGGCAACTGAACGTGGAGACGTATTGCCTGGCGCTTTCAAAGGTGTACACGTTCGGGCCGACGTTCCGCGCGGAGAACAGCAACACCACGCGGCATCTCGCGGAGTTTTGGATGATCGAGCCGGAGATCGCATTTGCGGATCTGGCGGCGGATGCGGACCTGGCGGAGGAATTCCTGAAGTACATCTTTGAGGCATTGCTCGCAGAGCGAGCGGATGACATGGCGTTCTTCGCCCAGCATATTGATAAGGGCTGCATCGAACGCGTTGAGAAATTCGTGAACGCCAGCTTCGAGCGCATGGAGTACACCGACGCGATCAAACGCCTTGAGCAGGCGATGGCGAAGGGCAAGAAGTTCGAGTTCCCCGTGAAGTGGGGGATGGATATGCAGAGCGAGCACGAGCGGTATCTGACCGAGGAACTCGTCGGCAGGCCGGTCGTGGTGATGAATTATCCCAAGGAGATCAAGGCCTTCTACATGCGCGTGAATGATGATGGGAAGACGGTGGCCGCGATGGATGTGCTCGCTCCCGGCATTGGCGAAATCATCGGTGGAAGCCAGCGTGAGGAACGCCTGGACGTGCTGGACATGCGATTGGATGAGATGCACCTGCCGAAGGAAGCGTACTGGTGGTACCGCGATTTGCGGAAATACGGCACGGTTCCGCACGCTGGATTTGGGCTTGGCTTTGAGCGGACGATTTTGTACGCGACGGGCA
>DASZQE010000252.1:0-1573 GCA_035550175.1 Phycisphaerales bacterium
AACCGATTGATCTGGAGTTTCGGCTGCACTTTGACGGCGATGTGACGTTCAAATCCGCACTTCAGCCGACAATGTATGACTTTCAGTCGCCGGTGATCAGCACGAATGTGGACGCGAACGGCGTGCGCGAATTGACGTACGAACTCAAGCGATCGCAAGGCATCAACGCGAAACAGAACAAAACCGTCCTTGAACCGCTGAATTCCGGGAAGGAGTGATTTGGTTGTCAATCTTCAAGATGATTTCAGGTGCGCGAAGTTGGCCGAAGTTGACGTGATTTCTGAATCAGTTCGCGTTCGCGCTCGGGAGCGAGAAACGACGGATCCTGGATGATTTCGTGAGATTGACGGACGAAGTCGAGCGTTGATCGGGAATTGGTGATGGCCAGGCCTGCGGTACGGGCGCGAGCGTTACTGACATCCATGAGCGCACTGCGCGGGCCATTCTCGGTTCGGAACAACGGCAGGTCGGATTCGGTGACGCCGGCGGCGCGGATGACGTCGGCGGGAACCCAGACGACTTCGCGCGGCGCGAGCAGGTTAATGAACTCGCGCCAAGTGATGCGCGGACCTGAGAGATTGAACGCGCCGGAAAGATTCCGCTCAATGATCATGAGCACGAAGCGAGCGACGTCGCGGACATCGATGACCTGGAGATGATCGGTTCCATCGCCGGGCGCGAGCATGGGTTCGGCCTGCGAAGCGCGATGCAGCCAGTAGACATATCGACCACTCTGATCGTGTGTACCGACGACGATTTGCGGGCGGAGCGTGGTGAAGCGATCGCGATAGATTGTTTCAAGAAGATTTTCGCAGGCGACTTTTGCTGCGCCGTAGGTCTGGTTGTTGAGTTCGGTGACATCATCGGGCGCGGGCGGAAGGCGCGGATGAGATTCCTCGACGGGGCGGAGCGCTGGGTCGCCATACACGCTGACGGCGCTGATGAAGACGTAGCGGCTGACGATCTTTTTCAGAAGCTCGGCGGTGGGGCGAACCTGTCGCGGCGTGTATCCGCTGACATCAATGCAGGCGTCCCACGTTCGGCCGACGAGCGATTGCAGGCCTTGTGTTCCCGCATCGCGATCGCCGTGAAGGCGCTGGATGTCTTGCGGGAGATGATCGGGAGAGATACCGCGCGAAAACACGGTAACGGAATGTCCGGCGTGAAGGAGGGATTCGGCGATGTGGCGGCCGATGAATCGCGTGCCGCCGAGAATGAGGACATTCATGGGAATCTTCCGAGAGCGGGTGAAGTCTAGGGACCAGTGAGGCCGATGGGGAGGGCGAGGATGCTTGCCGGTGGTGATGAGGCGCGATACAGTGGGGGACTTGTTTGGAATTGCGAATATGCCGGGCGAGTACCTAAGGGGCCAACGGGGACAGACTGTAAATCTGTTGGCGTATGCCTTCGGGGGTTCGAATCCCTCCTCGCCCATTGGAAGGTTTCGGTTTGTGAAGCGATGATGATCTGATAGAGCGGCGGCTGCGGCGAGAGGCTGTGGACCGCAAGACAGTTTGGCAAGTCCGATGCTTTCTCATCGGGGTGTAGCTCAGCTTGGTAGAGCGCTTCGTTC
>DASZQE010000253.1:0-2604 GCA_035550175.1 Phycisphaerales bacterium
CTCCCGTTCATCCGTCCCACGCAGATCAAACCCGCACTTCCTGCACATCGGCGGAACTTCACTCGGCACATGCTTTCCCGCACGAATCCCGGCCGTGATCCCCACCAGAACAATCGAGCCATAGCCGAGAAAAATCCACGCCGGATCTTTCATCACATACGCAACTGCGACCGGAACAACCAGCCCCAGCACGCACGCTGCAATCACCATCGGATCAATGCACAACCGAATTGCAGCGTGCCTCCACGCCTGCTGCTTATATCGCTCAGGCGACACATTGAAATGCTCCGCCTTCCGAAGTGTCGGCCGGATCATCTCCTGATCCTGTCGCATTCCCGCTTTCACATGCTCGTGCTTCTTGCTTATTTCCAAACCTCGCTCTTTCTTCTCTGTGTCTCTGTGCCTCTGTGGTTCATCTCTTCAAATCTTCGCCCCATCATAAGGCGATGTCCTCGGATCATGTCCGCACTCGGGGCACAGCAGCACTTCGCCGACAACCGGCGGCGGAACCACGTCACCTGCGCTCGCCATCGCGTGTTCCGTCGGCCGCACTCGCCCCTTGATGTCCGTCATCCATCCCGATGCGCCCGGCACATTCATGTGCCCCGTCAGGTCGTACCCGCACCACAGGCAGTTCCCGCGAAACGTCCGCCGCTCGTGAACCGTCGCCTTCACCGAAATGTGAATCGACCACCAGACGAAGAACACCACGCCCACGATGATCAGGCATGTGCCGCCCACCAGCATCAACCCCAGCAGAATGCTCACCGCCTTCATCATGCTTCGCGCACCGCTTCAGCCTTCCCGCTGCATTTCGTACCGCACTCCGAACACACCCGGTGCTCCACTCCCGATGACCGCCGCACTTCCCGCATCACCGGCCTCCCACTGTCTTTCGAGACAACGCTCATGCGAGGATTGATAGGCAGCGAATCCCGGTTCGCATCTTTCAAAGTCACGTATTCAAGTATGCAGGTGTCGGTTCACACAGCCATCATTTCCGCACGCCGCAGAAATTCGGCGCAACAAAAAAAACACAACGGTCTGCTCTCTCAGGTGCCTTGCAGACCGTCGTGCTCTCTCAGTGTCCTGATCGGCGTGAGTCGCGCAATCAGGAACTCTTCTTATGTCGTTCGCTCAAGCACTCTTCTCTTTGCCCAAGCGTTTGTCGATCTCAATTCACCGTTCACGCTCGCTTCGGACCCTGGCTCCCGATCACCATGTCCGGATTCGTCGGCAGCGTGATGAAAGCCGCAACCAGATCAATGACCGCGCTGAAGAACTTGCGCGCCGAAGTAGCGCCCCGATACAATTTCCTGGCCATTTCGCTCTCTCCAATCTCTTCTCGATTCCCACGAACACTCAAACCGCGGGCGTTTGCTCTCTGAACACCAATATATCCTTGCTTTTTTGCGTGTGCAAGGAATTTTAACGGTCAATCAACCAGATTAACCCCCTGCAAATGACGTGAAAATGCAGGTCCGTACTCTCCGCATCATCCCTCTCAATGGATGCCCAAATCCGGGAAAAATCTGCATTTTCGAGTCAATTTCCGCGACTTTTCACCGTCCCGCCGCCTCAACCGTGTTCCGCAGAAGCATCGCCACCGTCATCGGACCCACCCCGCCAGGAACCGGACTGATGAACCCTGCGATCGCAGCGACTTCATCAAACGCAACATCACCGACGGTTTTCATTTTTCCGTCTGCGCTCTTGATGCGATTGATGCCGACGTCAATCACGACTGCGCCGCGCTTCACCATGTCCGCGCGAATCAAATTCGGAACTCCGGCAGCGGCAATCAGCACATCGGCGGTGCGAGTCAACTCGTGTTGATCCTTCGTGTACTTGTTGGTGGAAATCACGGTCGCCTCGGCTCGCATCAGAAGCACCACCACAGGCTTGCCGACAATGTTGGAAGCGCCGACGCACACGCATCGCGCACCGCTGAGTTGCACGCCGGTGGATTCGATCATTTCCATCACCGCGAGCGCGGTGCAAGGCACGAGACTTCGCCGACCGTAAACCACGTTGCCGATGTTCGCCGGATTCACGCCCTCAATGTCTTTCGTGGGATCGATCAGGCTTTGAATCCGCTCGGTATCGATGCCCGTCGGCAGCGGCAGATGCACCATGATGGCGCTGACTTGTTCATCCGTGTTCAGCAGCAGAACCCGGCCGGCCACATCTTCGTACTTCGCAGTGGCAGGGAGTTCGTGGAGGATGTACTGAATGCCGAGCTGGGCGCAGGTTTCGGATTGATTGTGTGCGTAGATTTTTGCGGAGGCATCGCCGCCGACGAGCAACGCATCCAGGCGAACGGTCCGGCCGAGCGAGCGAAGGCGATCGACGCGCTGACGCAATTGTGACTTGACGGCATCGGCAAGCGCGCGGCCGTCGATGATTGTGGCCTTGTGTGGCAGGGTCATCACGGAGAGCATACGCGAAGAACGATCGATTCAAATGTGCTGAACAGTGTGAGGAATGAGACATGCGGATTCGGGAAGCGAGCGAGAATGACGTGGAGCGGATGCTGGCGATCAGCAACTGGGCGGCGCTGAATACGCCTGCGAATTTTGCGACCGAGCCGGAGCGATTGGAAGA
>DASZQE010000254.1:0-3809 GCA_035550175.1 Phycisphaerales bacterium
AAGAAACCTGCCGCTGCTCCCGCGAGAGGCTAATGCCGCACGAAGTTGAATTCCGCTCAAGGCGTGTCGGCTGCTGCGGAGCGTATCGCCGTTCCGTTCACGTGCGTGACGCCTTCCGAGGCCTTGAACAGCGTCTGGCAGAACAACGGCAGCGCCACAACCCCCACCGCCGTCACCACGCCCGCCACCCTCGGCCAGACGCTCGGCCCGTTCGTGATCGTCTCGCTCTGGGCGCTCGGCTTCGCCAGAATCGGCAATCCCACAATCCGTAGGTAATACCACGCACTCACCGCGCTGTTCAGGCCCGCAATCACCACCAGCGGAATGTGATGTGCCGAAACGCCTGCAATGAACAAATACAGCTTTCCCCAGAAACCCAGCAGCGGCGGGACTCCAAGCAGTGAACCCGAGGCCAGCGCCAGCACCATGGCCATTCCCGGATGCCGCGCACGCAATCCCGCCAGATCCTCCAGCGATTCAACTTCCTCTCCCGCTCGCTCAAGACCGGAAAGCACTGCGAACGCCGCCGTGTTCATCACACCGTACGCCAGCAGGTAGAACAGCACCGCGTTCACGCCCAGCCCCGGCCCGGCAATGATGCCGATGAGCATATACCCCGAATGTGCAATTGAAGAATACGCCAGCATCCGCTTGATCGATTTCTGCCACAACGCTCCCACGTTGCCCAGCGTCATCGTCAGCACCGACAACATCCACAGCGTCGTCTTGATCTCCGCCGGCAATTCCTGCCCGCTCAACCACCCCATCGTGGACAACAGCAGAATCAAAGCCACCATGCCCGCCGTCTTCGGCACAAACGCAAGAAACGCCGTCACCGGCGAAGCCGCCCCCTCATACACGTCTGCGGCATAAAAGTGCATGGGTGCCGCTGCGATCTTGAACGCAATGCCCAGGATCGCCAGCACCATTCCGATGATGCCGAACGTCGAAATTCCCCCCGATGCCGCCTGATGTTCAAACACTGCTCGCATCTCGGTCAGCACCAGCGTCCCAGTCGCCCCATACAAAAGCGCAAACCCGTACAGGAATATCGCTGACGCCATCGCCCCCAGGAAGAAATACTTCACAGCCGCTTCCTGCGCTCGTCGCGTCGGCCTGCTCATCGCCACCATGATGTACGTCGGCAGGCTCGTCAGCTCCAGCGCCAGGAACATCCAGATCAGGTCATTCGAGTTGCACAGCAGCATCACGCCCATCAGGCTCAGCAGCATGAACGCGAAATACTCGCCCTGATTCGCACGCAACGGCTCAAACGAAATACGGCCGGATTTCACCGACGATTCAAATCGCCGATCAATCAGCCCCGTGCTCAGCATCACCATCAGAATCCCGATGATTACGACAATCAGCTTCACGAACTGCCCCAGCTTCGGCATCAGCAGGTTCGCCGCGTCCAGATGCTCGTGTGATGAATACACCCGCCCGATGACCCACATGCTCGCCAGCAGAAAACCCACCACGACCATCGGCACGGCTTCTCGCACGCGCCGCATCGGCGAAAGCCCCATCACCGCCACAACGCACACGCCTGCAAACAGCCAGATTTCTGGCAGGATCAGGTACAGCTTGTCCAGAATGAGATGGAGTTGCTCGTTCACTCGCCCGACTCCTTCTCATGTTGAGCCAGCATGATTGAATGTGTCGGCACATCCGCTGCCATTCGACTGTCCGTATCAACCGGATAGGACTTGAGCGCCACGTCAATCGGCTTCTGCGTCGCCTGCGTCAGAAGCCCCGGTTTCATGCCCAGCACCACGCACAGAATCGCGATCGGCACAAGAATCGCAATCTCCCTCGCTGACAGGTCAACCGGCAGGGCGGAATGTTCCTCGCTGCCGCCATGCCCATGGTGCGTTCCATGCGGTTCCTTCAGCGGCCCGAACACAACCTTCCCCGTCATCATCAGCAAATACATCGCCGCGAAGATCATTCCAACCCCCGCCCACGCCGCGTACCACGGACCAAGTTGCCCGGGATTGGTGCCATTGTCTGCCGTCGAGGTGAACGCGCCGATCAGGCACAGGAACTCGCTCACAAATCCATTCAGTCCCGGCAACCCCACCGAACTCAGCACAAAGAACACCATGAAGAACGCCCACACGGGCATCCGCTTCGCCAGACCGGAAATCTTCCCCATGTCGCGCGTGTGGTATCGCTCATAGATCATGCCGACCATCAGGAACAACGCGCCCGTCGAAAGCCCGTGGTTCAGCATGTACAGCACGCTCCCCTGCACGCCCAGCGGATTCAGCGCGAACAATCCCAGCACGCAGAATCCAAGGTGGCTCACCGATGAATACGCCACCAGTTTCTTCACGTCCGTCTGCACCCAGCAGATCAGCGCGCCGTACAGAATGCCGATGATGCACAGAACAGCGATCACCGGCGCGTAATGATTCACGGCCGCCGGAACCATCGGCAGCACGAATCGATACAGGCCGTACGTCCCGAGTTTGAGCAGAACGCCTGCCAGCACCACCGAACCTGCCGTCGGCGCTTCCGTGTGCGCCAGAGGCAGCCACGTGTGCAGCGGGAACAGCGGAACCTTCACTGCGAACCCCGCCAGCATCGCAAGCAACACCCATGCCTGCTCGTGGAATGTCAGTTCCGTCGATGCGAATGCCGTCAGCTTCGCAATGTCGAACGTCCATATTTCCTGATGCGAAGCGTCGTAGTACGCCCAAGCTACGTACAGCAGGCCCGCAAGCGCGATCAAGCTTCCCGTGAACGTGTAGATGAAAAACTTCATCGACGCGCGTGCCCGATTGTCGCCTCCATAGATCGCGATCAAGAAGAACATCGGCACCAGCGTCAGTTCAAAGCAGATGTAAAAGAAGATCAGATCCTGCGCAAGGAACACCCCCACCATCGCCGATTCGATCACCAGCAACCATCCGTAATACTCCTTCAGCCGGTCACTCACCGCTGTGAATGACCCCCAGATGCACAACGGCATGAGGAACGTCGTCAGCAGGATCAGCAGCATTGAAATGCTGTCCGCGCCGATCGACAGATTGATTCCGAACTTGTCGATGATCGACACCGACCCCATCTGGAATGTCGTGCCGTCGAGCCACCCCTTGAAAGCCACCGCCATCAGCACGTTCACGATGAACGTGACGGTCGCCACGCCCAGCGCAATCCATTTCGCCTGCTGCGCGGGGAAGAACATGATCCCCAAGGCGCCCAGCAGCGGCAACACCAGAAGCAGCACGGAAAAAGTGTCCATTAGCCGCCTCCTCCCACCATGTTGCTGATCAGTCGCATCAGATCAGGCATGAACAGGATCAGGATTGCCACCAGCCCAACGCCGCCCGCCATTGAAACTGCATACGACTGCACCGCACCATTGGCCAGCGGTTGGAAAGATTTGCCAAGTCCCCGCGGCAGCGTTGCAACGCCGTCCACAAACAGCATGTCGATCACATACCGATCGAACATGTACAGGATCAACGCGATGATCCACAGCGGTCCGCGGATGAATAGGTTGTACATCTCATCCACGTACCACTTGTTCTCCATCGCCACCGGCAACCATCGCGTCGTCGGGCTTGCGAGCAATCTCGCTCGCAGCGCATCCGCCGCCTTGCGATTCGCCAGGTGGTAGTACCACGCGATCGCAATCCCGATCAACCCGATCGCACCCGACACGAAATACATCGCCTTATGCGGATCCATTCCCAGAATCCCGCCCGCTGCCGCCGTCTCGTGTTCACCAGCCGCCAACCCGGCTCGTGCGGATGACCCGTACACCATCTGCGCCACCCATCCGCCGTGTACTCCTTCTT
>DASZQE010000255.1:0-3497 GCA_035550175.1 Phycisphaerales bacterium
TGACCGCTCCGTCAGTCATCGAATCCAGCGCCTTCATCATGTGCAGAATGAGCTTGGCGACCTTCGCCGGAAAACTCGACCCCGCCAAGGTCCCCGCAAGCACCGTGAAATCCGATCCGCGTTCCTTCAGCTCCCGCTCAACCCTGTCAACCGACATGTCCGCGCATCGCCAGTTGTCTTTGCCGTAGTCAATCGCGTCAAGCTGAAACTCCAGCCCCAGCGCCGAAGCCAGTTCGCTCTGCAATCCGCGATCATCTCCGTCCGAAAGCGGAAGTGGATCGCTCGATGTGTCAGCCTGAATATCCGCTGCCGAACCCGTTCCGCCCTTCGCGTTGTCAGCTCCATAGCTCTGAATCGTGAATGACTTGCCGTCCTCTGCAATCGCATAATGAACAAGATGCCCCCATCCGTCTTGCATCGCCTGCGCAACCCACTGCCCCAACCTCACATCTCGCTTCTTGGCGAAGTCAGCCACTTCATCAAGATCCGCCGGCAGCGCACCGTTCTTCTTCTCATATCCCTGCACCGCGCCGGAAAGAAATCCCAGCGCTGCCTTCGTGTTCTCCGCTCGCTCCTCGTCATTCTTGCCCTCTGTCGGATCGGTGCCCGCCGGCCGCACGGATTCGTACAGCACCACCGAGTACGAATCCAGCAGCTTCTGCAGCGTCTTGTAGTAATTGTGATCGCCGATGTGCATCACCCCCACCAGCGAAACCTCCGGTCCCTTTCCATCCGCCCGCTTGTATGTTCGTACCGCGATGTCCAGCGCCATCAATTTCCCAGGCTTGTCCACCACGCGCATGTAGCGAGTGTTGTCATCCGCCGGCTGCGATGTCGCCTCTGGTTGCGACGCGGGACTGCTTTGCGCTGATGTGTCCGCTCGCCCATATGCGCTCGGCGATGTGCCCGCCAGCCACGCAGCCAGCACGCCTGATGTCACGGTGACGCCCGCCGCCGCAAGAATTGATCGCACCGGATGTGTCCGCTTCATGTCGTTGACTCCTGGCTTCGGAATTCAGACGAAATAATTCTCGCCCGTCTTGAACAGCTCTTCAGATTCAGATCGTCAATTGTAGGTGTAGGGAAGTTCAATCGTCGAATTTCACGCCCGGCTCGACCGCGAAGGTTGACGCCCGCTTGAACGTTCCGACTCAGGCTCCGTGGATGTCGCCCGCCCGTCAAAACCGGCTGCTTCATGCCCCGATTTCGCTCCCGCGTGCTCCCCTCGCAGCCCCTGCTGTGCCGCCGCAATCACGGTCTCCAATCGTGTGATCGCGCGATCCACCTGCGTCCGAAACGCCATGTACGGAAACAGCGTCACCAGCGCAATCACCAAACCCGCCGCCGTTGTCAGCAACGCCTCCGCAATGCCCGCAGAAACATCTCTCGGATCAGTCAGTACCGACTGTTCGCCCAGCAATCTGAAGGATTGAATGATCCCCGACACCGTTCCCAGAATCCCCAGCAGCGGTGCTGCCGTGATGATCGTGCTCAGAATGATCATGAACCGCTCAAGCCTCGGCCGCTGATTCTGCACCGCTTCCAGCGCAACACTGTCCGTCGCGCCGTCCTCCAGCATCTGCCTCGCAACCTCCGCAAAGGGTCCGCTGCCCTTGCTCAGGCGCGCCGCCTGCTGCCGATCTCCTCGGCGCAGCGCGTCATTCAGCCGCAGCACCTGCGCCGCGTTCCGCCGATGCCGCCACCAGAAAAGCATCCGATCAAAGATCAGCGTGAGCGAAATGATGCTCATCGCCAGCAGCGGCCACATCACCGGCCCGCCGCGTTCCATCAATTGCCAGAATTGGTGACCCAATGCGCTCACGGCCGGTCATCATACGCTGGACATTCCCCGTTCGCAGCACATGTGCGCCGCCGCCGTATTCAACCCTGAATTCAATTCTGCGATTCTGCCCACGCAGGCAAGACGCTACAATCGCCCCTGTGAATCAGACCGCCACACATGATCTGCACACGGAAGCCATGGACCTCCTCGCTGGCCTCGCTCGTGAAGTTGATGCCTTCATCGATGCCTGGCTTGAACAGGCCGTACTTCCCCACAACCTGCGCGAAGCCGTTAAGTACGGCGTGCTCGGCGGCGGAAAGCGACTTCGTCCCGCGCTCATCCTCCTGAGCGCAAAATCCCTCGGGGCTTCAACCAAATGTGCCATGCATCCCGCTGCAGCAATGGAGCTCATCCATTGCTTCAGTCTCGTTCACGATGACCTGCCCGCAATGGATGATGATGATCTCCGCCGCGGCCAACCCACCCTGCACATTCACGCCGGTGAAGCCATGGCCATTCTTGCCGGCGATGCCATGATGAGTCTTGCCTTCGAACTGGTTGCACAGGCGCCCCTAAATGATGCGGCGCGGTGCGGCGTGCTTGCTGAGTTGGCGCAATCGACGACGGCGATGATCGCCGGCCAGGTCTACGACACGCTCGGCGGTTACGCCGCAAATCTCCCCGACAAGGAAAAGCTCCAGATCATTCACCGCAACAAGACCGGGGCGCTCATCCGCGCGTCTTGCCGCATCGGTGCCATGTGCGCTGGCGCAACGTCCCAGAATCTTGACCGTCTCACTCGATTCGGCGAAGCCGTCGGCCTTATGTTCCAGGTTGTCGATGATCTGCTCGACGTCACGCAATCTTCCGAACATCTCGGCAAACGCGCAGGAAAAGACCAGGATGCCGGCAAACTCACCTTCCCCGGTGTCATCGGTGTCGAAGCTTCTCGAAAAGAAGTCGAACGTCTTCGATTGGCCGCGCACGCTTCGCTTGGGGATTTGGGTGATTCCGCCCATCAGTTGCTTCAGGTCGCCGATGCGCTGGCCGTCCGAACCAAATGAGCCTAATCTACGTTTCTGAGAGGGGTTGCATTCTGCCTCCCGCATCTTCGGAACCCTTCATGGATGACGCGGGTTCCCGCCGATTCACAGGATGAACTACTCGATGGACATGAAATACCTCCCACACATCAAGGGCCACAATGACCTTCGCGCCATTCCCCTTGAAGAACTTCCTGTGCTTGCGGAGGAAATTCGCCACGCCATCTGCACACAGATCATGCAGACCGGCGGCCACCTCGCGCCCAATCTTGGCGTTGTCGAGCTTTCCATCGCCCTTCACTACGTCTTTGACTTCGGCCACGATCGCCTCCTCTTTGACGTCGGCCACCAGTGCTATCCCCACAAGCTCCTCACCGGCCGATACCCCATGCTCAGCAACCTCCGCACCCGTCAGGGTATGGCCGGTTTCCCTGAGCCTCGTGAATCCGCATACGACCTTTTCTCCGTCGGCCATGCGGGCACAGGAATCAGCACCGCTGTCGGCATGGCTCGCGGCGATTCGCTCAACGGTGAAGCCTACGGTCCCGAAAATCCCGATGGCCGTCGCGCCGTCGTCCTCATTGGTGACGCTTCCATCGTCAACGGCGTCGCCATGGAAGGCCTCAACAACGCCGGCACGCTCAATCGCCAGTTCCTCGTCATCCTCAACG
>DASZQE010000256.1:0-3622 GCA_035550175.1 Phycisphaerales bacterium
CGGGCCGTCGACGAGCCCGGCGAAGCCGACGGCGACGCGGTCCCCGCCGATCGGCACCAGACCGACCCGCCGGGTCTCGCCGGGTGCGAAGCGGACGGACGAGCCGGCGGGCACCGCGAGCCGCATGCCGTAGGCGTCCGCGCGGGGGAAGTCGAGGCGGGGGCCGGTGAAGCATGGCGGATTTTCAGGAGCGGATTTTCGGGAAGCTGGCGGCGATCATCACATGCATCGCGCTTGTGTTGCTGTTGTTTGTGGCGTGGGAATTGCGAAGTCTGTGGAACAAGCCGACGACCACGCCGGGTGGGAGTGGAATTTCGTTGGCACCGAACAAGACGGCGCGTTCGGGGTATTTCCCGCCTTGGTTGCGCGATCACAGCATTCAAGGGGAGTCAATCGATCAGGAAGAATCGTTCAATGGCGGTGTTGCTGAGGATGCGGACGAGGTGGATTCTGACGATCCGGGACAGGCGCATGTGCAGCGGGATCATTCCGAAGTGATGCAGGCATCCTTGACACACCGTGGAATCGGCGACACAGGTTTGTCGGGTACTGAAGGCAGTTCATTCGGCAGTGCGGTCATCATCGATGAAGACGCAGAGAATCTGCGGATAACGCGGAGCCGGATTCTTGAAACGCTGCATGCTGCACGAGAAGCCATGGGTGGTGACGAGGCGATGCGGAAAGGGATGAAGGCGGTGGTGCTGATCAAGTCGAAATTCTCGCGCGTACTGGAATTTACGGCATCGCGAGATGCACGGACAGCCATGAATATCAGAGTTGATGAAGACAGCGATTCGACAGAGCCGGAACTGGGTGACGTCAAACTGCAGTATTTTCAGAAGGATGGCGACTCGAGGCAGATCGTTCTGCCGAAGTGGGTTGAGGAAATCAACGGTTCGCTGCAGATGTCGTATCTGGCGTCGGATGGAGGTCCGAACAATCTGTGGTTCTCCGGAGAGAATCACTTTTCCGTGAATGATCTTGTTTCACAGTCATTGAATGTTCTGGTCAACATCGATCCTCTGATGTGGGACGTTCAGGATTCAATGCTTGAAGGCGAAGATGTCACCGCGAGCTTTGATGCATACGCCGACTATGAGGGTGTGCCTGCACTCGAAGTGGAAATATCGAGAGCGAATCTGAGATTGTCGGTGTTCTACGATCCGGCCACAGGATTGCCGATCGCCATGCGGCAGGAACATGATTTTCAATCAGATGACAAGGTGCACACACTGCCGCTTGAATGGAAAGTCAGGAGATGGAAATCAATTGAGGGGCTGCGATATGTTTCAGAAGCGGAGTTGAACCGAAGTAGTCACTACACATTCAAATACCTTCGCGTTGGGCTTGAGAAAGATGCGATTTTTGGAGCGATGGCGGATCAGATGCCGGATGTTGTGCGCGAACGAGTGAAAGATGTGTTTCAGACCAAGCCTGGGAAGAATGATGTGGAAGGTCAGGCATTGAGAGACTGGGCGGAGGCGATGTTCCCATCGTGGCTGAGAGAGAAACTGTTCCATTAGCGTGCGTATGATGGTATGTGTTGAGAGGCGGATTGGAGACGACCATGCTGTATTACGCACTGGTTTTTCTTCTCGTGGCGATTGTGGCTGGTGTGCTGGGATTTGCGAGTCTGTCAGGCACAGCGGCATGGATCGCCAAGGTTTTGTTTGTGGTTTTTCTCGTGCTGTTCCTGATCGGATTGCTGACAGGCAAACGACCGAAAGTATGAGGGTCGATTCTTTCGTCTTTCGAAAACTGATATCTGTCTGTTCGCAAGAATTTACGAACGGTCGATGCCGGTCTTTTCGGAAGGCGGGGAGAAGACATCCAGGATCAAACAGTCGGAGACCGCCAGTGCGGAGTGGGGGACGTTGGAGGGAAGGTGAAGAACTTGGCCAGAGTTCAGGGTGAGCTCGTGGTAGCCGGGTGAGTTTTTGTCGCCGATGCCGAAGGTCATCGTGCCGGCGAGAATGACTGCGAATTGCTCGTTTTGATGGGCGTGGGTGGGGACGAAGCAGCCTTTCTGCAGATGCACGTGGGAAAGCATGGCCTGGCTGCCGATGATCCGGCGACGATCAAGCAGCGGCATGGGCTTGTCCATTGGGAGTGCTGACCAGGTGTGAGCGGTAGCGGAGTTCATGGGCGTCACCGGAGTAGATGGGAAGGACTGGGGGTCTCCTGTAAATGATACGAATATGGATGAAGAAGTTGCGGAGAAAGAAAAAGCCCCGCGTGAAGCGGGGCTTGAAAGTCGAGGGAGATGGAATGTGCGAATCAGCGATCGCGACGGAAACCGCCACGACCACCACCACCGCCGCCGCCGAAGCCGCCACGGCCACCGCCCATGCCTGCGGGCTTGGGTTTGGCTTCATTGATGTTGAGGGTGCGGCCATCGAGCTGCGTGCCGTTGATCGCGTTGATCGCGTTTTGCGCTTCCTGATCATTGGGCATGGTGACGAACGCGAATCCGCGTGAGCGGCCGGTTTCGCGATCCGAGACGATTGAGACCTCGTCAACGGCGCCATGCGCGGAGAATGCGGTGCGCAGAGCATCTTCGGAAGTTTGGAAATTGAGGTTGCCAACGTAAATCTTCATGACGAACAGAACTCCAGACGTGATGCATGCAAGCGGACGAACGTACGTACCAACGTGACGCAGCACAAAAGAACGTGAAAACCCGGCGAAGGTCGCCGGGCGTTGGATGAAGTATACCGGACAGGTTGAAGCGAGGATGGGGGAAAAGAGTCGTGGAAAGCGATTATTTGGACGGATGCGCGAATTGTGCGCAGAGACGCACATGGCCCGGAAAGAAGTGACGGAAGTGTGAAAATGATGGAAAATGGCAGGTGACACACCACGGGTTGGTGTCGGAGACGAGCATGTCGCAGGATCGCTTCATTTCGGGCAAGGCAAGAAGTGTGGACGCACGGTTGAGGGAACGTTCGGGTGAACAAGCCTTCACCGGTGCGAATGCTGTCAAGGGGAAGACTGAACCATGCGCAAACTGTGGGTACGACCTGCGCGCCACTCCAGTTCAAGCTCCATGCCCGGAGTGCGGGATGTACCGGCGGAGCACGAAGATTCTTATTGATGCGCCGATGTCCGCGATGGAGATCGGCGTAATCAGGAAGTTTGTGCGCGGGGCTCGAATCCTGGCTGCATGCCTGGCGGCGTGCGTGGTGCTTGTGGTTGGCGCAACAAAATGGCTGGGCAATGACAATGTGCCATGGGTGATGGCGGGCGTGAGTGTGTTGTGGGTTGTCGGGTGCTGGGGATTGACGCCGGTCATCAACAGTGCGCAGGGGCGATTTCACGGGTTTTCGCAGCAAGGAAAACTGCGCATGTTGGCACGACGGCTTCAGGTGGCATGGATGCCAGCATGGAGTTTGATCGGAATCGTCAACGCCATGCAGGTCAACGGCCTGATGCGAAGCTTGATGGCAGTTCTGGTGTTTGTGCTGGTTCTCGTGGGATTGACAGGCATCGTGATGCTCTGTCTGCTGATGCGAGAGCTGGCGCAGTGGGTGCGAGATGATCTGGCGGAAAAACTGCTGGTCGCGGCCGCGTGGGCGTACGGTTTGGGGCTGCCGTTGGCTGTGCTGAGCGGCATCAAACTTTC
>DASZQE010000257.1:0-15865 GCA_035550175.1 Phycisphaerales bacterium
TCGGCCTTTCCCCTGAGGACGGTGCCGAACTCCTCAGCGACTTCACCGGCTTGCCGCACCGACTGCAGCTCGTTGCGGAAATTGATGATTGCCGCTTCTACAACGATTCCAAGAGCACCACGCCCGAAGCGGCGCTCCTCGCCATTGATGCGTTCGATGAACCGGATCGGATTCATCTGATCGCAGGCGGGTATGACAAGGGCAGCGATCTCCTGCCCGTCGCTCAGCAGGCGGTCCGAATTGCCGGGCTGTACACGATCGGCGCAACAGGAAGACCGCTTGCCGAAAATGCGAACATGAGCGCGAGCATTGCCGGCACGGCCACTCGAATCATCGAGTGCTGCGAAACACTCGAAAACGCCGTGAAACATGCGACTCGCAACATGCGTGCCGGCGACATTCTGCTGCTTTCGCCCGCCTGTGCGAGCTGGGACCAGTTCACCAATTACGAGGAACGCGGTGAGATGTTCTCTCAGTACGTTCAGCAGTTCGCAGGCCGTGTGAACAACGCAGCCGACAGAGCTGGTGCAGCGTTGACGTGATTCAACCATATCCGAGCGCAGCGAGATCATCTTCGTCCAAACCGAAGTGATGGCCGAGCTCATGAAGAATGGTAATGCGGATTTCCCGCGCAACCGCCTCTTCCCCACCAACAGCCTCGTGGTTACGCACACCAACCGCTTTCCATCCGCCTGCAGCCTGCACAATGCCTTCGCGGAAAATGTGTATCACGTCAGGCATCTGATCGCCCGCCAACACCGTCCGTTCAGTCAACGGAATCCCGCTGTGTAACCCGCACAGAATGGAATTGCGGGAATCCAGCCCCAGATGACGCATCATCTCCTGTGTCGGCGCGTCGTCGACCAGCAACGGTGTTTCATCAAATAGCGAGCGAATCTCCGCAGGGAATCCTGCCACGATTTCATCAACCAGGGCGTCGAAATGGGCGCGGTCACGTACGTTCATGTGCCGTTCACGCTGTTTTCGCTTGCCCGACAAGTTCCATGATTGATGTCCCGCCTTGTGCTTTGACCCATGCGGACAATCCACGCGCAATCGCCATCGGCGCGCCAGGATCGACGAACAACACTGTCCCCATGCCGATCGCCGATGCGCCTGCAAGAACAAGCTCCGCCGCATCGCGCCAGTTCATCACACCGCCGAGTCCGATGATCGGCACGTTCGCCGCCTTCGCCACCTTCCGATACACTTCGTGAACCATGCGCACTGCGATCGGGTGAATCGCCGGACCTGACAGTCCCCCGCTGCCCCGTGTCAATCGTGGCTCTCGCGTTTCCACGTCGATCGCCATCGCAGACACCGTGTTGATCAGCGTGATCGCGTCCACTCCCGCTTTTACCGCGACGTTCGCCATCGCGGTGATGTCCGAAACATTCGGCGACAGCTTGACGAAGAGCTTCGCCCGCTTGACGACCTTCCGCGTTTCACGCAGCAGTTCACTCAATTTCGTCGGCGACTCGCCGAACAGAAGCCCATCCGCAGTGTTCGGACATGAAACATTCAGCTCCATCGCGCAAAGTGCGGGCTGCGCATCAAACGCCGCCGCGATCCGCACATAATCCTCGATCGATTCTCCGGCGACAGACCCGATGATGTTCGTGCGAACCGTCGCAGCCTTGGGCAACTTGCCTGAGATGAATGTCTCCAGGCCCACATTCGCCAGGCCGATCGCGTTGAGCATTCCCGATCGACCCGGCACGTCGATGATCCGCCACGGATCGTTGCCGATTCGTGGTGCAACCGTGATGGATTTCGTGACGATCGCGCCCAGCGCCCTCACGTCGCTCACGGACGGAAGCTCTTCCACGTAGCCTGCTGTGCCCGCCGCCGCGATCAGGCACGTCTGCATCGGTATGCCTGCCACAGTCACGCTGAGATTGTCAAACGCACTTGCCATGGTGAGCGCGTATGATGACAGAAAGACGGAGTGATTTCACATGACCGCAACGATTGATGAACGAATCGCACAGTTTGAGAAGATGGCCCACGATGACCCCGACAATGACATGGCTCATTTCAGCCTTGGCAACGCCTATCTGCAGGCTCACCGTGCATCCGATGCAGCCCGCAGTTTTCAACGCTGCATTCAGATCAATCCGCAGATGAGCAAGGCCTACCAGCTCGGCGGACAGGCGCTCATTGAAGCCGGGGCCAAGCCGCAGGCCATTGATGTGCTGATGAACGGATATGAAGTGGCAGCCAGGCGCGGAGACCGCCTTCCACAGTCTGCGATGGCTGACCTCCTCAAAAGCATCGGACGAGAGCCGCCTGCCGTCAAAGCTGCGGACACGGGTTCACAGACTGCGTCAGCAGGCGATGCGTTCGTGTGTCGCCGCACCGGCAGGCCCGGAACGAAATTGCCCTCGCCCCCCTTTCGCGGCCCCGTCGGCAAGTGGATTCACGAAAATATTTCCGCGGAAACCTGGCGCACGTGGATCGGTCAGGGAACCAAGGTGATCAATGAGCTCCGCCTCGATCTCTCGCGCGAGCAGGATTCCGCCACCTACGACGCCCACATGCGAGAGTTTCTCGGCATTGATGATGAACTTCTGCAGCAACTCACCCGCAAGAGCTGAGATTCCGAAGATCACAAGTACAGCTTGCGGTGGTAAATCCACCATTCCACCATCAGCAGCGCCACGCACAGCGCAATCGCCCACGGCCAAAGCGAAACGTAATGATGCGCTGCCGTCGCATCGCCCGTCACCGTTTCGTTTCCAAGTTTAAGTTCCGGCGCAACATCCACCCGGCCTTCCGTCATCGAAACCAGGTTCACCGCGAATGTTCGGCTTGATTTCGCGCCTGAATCCGGCGTGTTCCACGTCATCGTGTACAAACCTGAAATGGGAATCGGCCCCCAGACCGCCTGTCCCGATTCCGTCACGGAAACCGGATTGTTTTTCCCGTCCGGAGATTGAATGGACACGTTGGTGGCATTCGCCGGAATCCGTGCGGTAAATGCGTCGCCGCACTTGTACCCCTGTTCCGTGAGCGGCTCTCCCGCGCGTCCGAGCGTTTCAACGGAGTTCATGATGAAGATCAGAAAACTCCGTTGGTACACCCAGTTGCTGTCCAGCGGATCAAATGTCACGTGAATGCAGTGAATCGATCCCGTGGACACCGACAGGATGAGCGGTCCCGTCGAGCCTTCCGCGAGCACCTCCACCTGATCGCCCGCCTGCACCGAATGCATGTGTGCCACAAACACCGAGTCCATCGACACAAACCGCATCGCCGGGCTCTCATCCTTGGTGTTGAGGACCACTTGGCCGTCCGCTTCGCCGTATTCCGTCAGCCCCGGCACCGGCGGCGTCGGCCCGAACGTCAAATATCGTCCCGCTGGAAGCGTCGCAGCCTTGCAGTTGTCAAAAACCACAACGTCAAACGCATCCGTAGTTCCTTGGGCCACTCTCGCATCAAAATCCGCCGGTGACATCGGCACAAGACTTCGCAGCGCCATGCCTTCCAGCGCGCGGGCGACCAATGATGTTTTGAAATCCTGCGATACCAGGCCCACTGAAAGCTGCTTCGGTGCAGGAATCACCGTGTGAACCACATTATCCGCGAGCAAAATGTCCTTTCGGAGATTGGCCACCTCGATCACAGCATCTTGCGGCTGTTCAAAGGGCACAAAAACCACATTCGCGCGTCCGGGCACCAGTTCGTTTGTGGATGGATTAATTGTCGCGCCGGGAACCTTGGTTTCCTGAATGCCTCTGGCTGTGCCGTTCACGGAAAGTTGAATATCGCACGCGATCTCCTCGGAATTGAAGTTCACGAGGCCCGCAAATACCGCAACCGATGTCGGCCGGTCAAACGGGCGATCAACGGAAATGGCTGAAATTCCGACGTTGTCAACGGAAGTGCTGCCGATTGGCACAAAATGAATGGTTTCGCGCGAAACCTCCTGATCAAGGTTCTTGATTCTTCCGTCGGTATACAGCTCGATTCCGGGAGGATCTTCCGTATTTGGCACGAACTCACCCGTCGGACTCAGCTTGTTGGCGGTGTACGCCCGCGCGAGTTTCAGCGCCTCATGCAGGCTCGTTTCGCCATGCGTCGGTTCAATGCGATCAATCGCCGCAAGCAACTGTGACTTGGAATCCGTGAATCGCTGAAGAATTTCCGCCTGCTCGGAAAAACTGACAACCATCGTTTCGCCGGCTTGGGAAGAAAAAATCCCGCCGCGATAAATATCTTCGATCAAATCTCGCGCATGCTGCTTGGCTTCTTCAAGCCGCGTGACTTCTCCGGAGACTTTTCCGCTCGCATCCTTTCCGTCCGTTGCGGTCATCGATGCGGAATTGTCGATCATGATCACGCGCTTGCCGCCCTTCTGTGCGCTGGATCTCAATTGCGGCTGCATGATGGCGATCGCAAGGAGGATCAACGCCAGCAATTGCAGGAACAGCAGAATGCTCTTTCGCAACCTCTGAAACGGCGCATTGGCTCGAAGATCCTCAATGGCCTGCTGCCAAAGCAGCGTCGTCGAGATCGCCTGCGGCTTGCGGCGCAACCGCAGAAAGTACAGCAACACCAACGGCGGAATCACCGCCAAGGCGAGATAGAATCCGGCAGCGGGCGTCAGAAATGTCTCGCGCAGCCAATTCACTTCAGCAGCCCTCGCTTGCGCAGATAATCCAGAATCAGCGTGGTCATGTCGGTGCCGGTGTCGATCGTCACATGCGTCATCCCGCGGCGCACGCAGAACTCACGGAACTTGCCGCAGTACGCACTCAGGTTTTCCTTGTATTTCCGCAGCAACGCGGCGCTGATCGTGACTTCCGCGTGATCGTTGTCTTCCACGTCGGTCAACCGCAAGTCACCCGCAAATCCGTGCGTAGCAGGGTCGATTTCCTCAGGTGAAAGCACCTGCAGGCAGAAGGTGTCGAATCCGCCGCCGGACAGATACCGCAGTCCCTTCTCATAGCCTTCCTTCAGGAGAAAATCCGAGAGAATCACCATCACGCCCTTGCCTTGGCGCGCAAGCGCAATCGAACGCATGGCATCATTGAACGGGCTGGGCACAACCTGTTCCGTCGTCGGACCCACGGCTGTGCTCGGACGAAGATCAAGCAGCCACTTTCCCATCTCCTGGGTTCGCCGCCGTCCCCGCAGACTTGGAAGCATCTGCAGGCCTTCACTTCCGAAGCAATACAACGACACGCGATTCTGATTCGCCAGCCCGATGTATCCGAGCGCCATCGCGAGGCGTTGCGAAAACACGAATTTCCCCGGATTTCCCCAGTCCATCGACGCGCTGCCGTCAATCACCAGAATCAACGACAAATCCTCTTCCTCAAGGAACATCTTCAGAAAGAGCTTGTCGAGGCGTGCGTAGATGTTCCAATCGACAAACCGCAGGTCGTCGCCGTGCGAGTAGTGTCGATAGTCCGCGAACTCCACGCTGATGCCGCGTTTCTTGCTGCGTCGCTCGCCCTGCAGCTTGCCTGCAAAAATCTTGCGCGAAAGCACATCAAGCTGATCGAGCTTGGCGAGCAGCCTGCTGTCGATCAGCTCATCAATCCGCGCGGGAGGCGGGGCGGTCGTTTGTCCAAACGCGGCCATGTTCGTCAGCGCCTCCTGTTCATGTCGATTGTGTGAAGGGTGCTCATGCTTCAGCCTCTCGCGGCAAAGCCTCAAGCAATCGTCGAATGATAGCGTCTGTGGTCACGCCTTCGGCTTCCGCCTCAAACGATCGAATGATGCGATGACGAAGCGAAGGCAGAGACACCGCAACGATGTCCTTGAAGCCGATCGCATAGCGCCCGTCAATCAGCGCCACGACCTTCGCAGCAGACACGAGCGACTGGGCCGCGCGCGGGCTCACGCCGATCGACACATACTTTGCGACTTTCTCCGGCATGTGCGGCGAACCGGGTTGCGTGGACAGCACGAACCGAATTGCGAAATCCTGCACGTGGTCCGCCACCACGATGTTCCGGGCCAGCGTCTGCGCCTTCAGGATCATGTCATCATTCAGAATCGTTCGCGGCGTCGTGGATTTCTCAGTCGTGGTTCGTCCGAGCACCTGCGACATTTCCTCTTTCGTGGTGAAAGGCACCTGCACCTTGAACATGAAACGATCCAGTTGCGCTTCGGGAAGCGGATACGTGCCTTCCTGCTCGATCGGGTTCTGCGTGGCGAGCACGAAGAACGGACTCTTCAACGGAAACGTCTGGCCTGCCACGGTCACGCTGCGCTCCTGCATGGCTTCCAGAAGCGCCGCCTGGCTCTTGGGCGTGGCGCGGTTGATTTCATCCGCAAGCACGAGCTGCGCAAAAATCGGCCCCGGGTTGAACGTGAACGACCGACGGCCTGTCACCGGATCTTCAGCAACGATGCTTGTGCCGGTGATGTCCGCAGGCATGAGGTCGGGCGTGAATTGAATACGTGAATACGGCAACTCAAGCACCGTCGCCAGCGTGCGAACCAGCAGGGTTTTTCCGAGACCCGGCACGCCTTCAAGCAGCACGTGCCCGTTGGCGAGCAGCGCAACCAGCGCCTGTTCCACCACGATCGTCTGCCCGACAAACACCTTTTCGATTTCCGCTTTCACCTGCGCAAACAGATCGCGCATCGCAGAGCATGCGGTGCGCACCGACTCGATGTCCGTGAACGGCCCGCTCAAAAGCTGCAGAATTCTTGCATCCACCTCAGCCCGTTTTGGCGCCGCAGTCGTCCCGCTCATGATTTCTGCCCCCCGTCATGGCCCTCTCCGGAATCCTTGCGGTTCTGCGCACGTCGCTTCGCTGCAAGCAGACGCGAGGTGTAATCCTCATCTTCCTCTGCAGGCTTGGGTTTCGCTGGAGCCGGGTGCTGTTGCCCGAGACCCGAATCGCCATCGAAGGACTCGGTTTTCTCGAAATCGACGCCCTTGGCGACCTCTTCTTCGCTGGCCTTGAACCTCGCTTTGGGGTCCGGCGCAGGTTCATCCGCATCCCGCACAATGGTTTTCGCATCCCGCCGGTGCGAAGCTGATGAACGAGCTTTCCTCCATGCAGCCACAGTCTCTCCACTGGCATCACCACGCCGACCGCGCATCCGTGCAATGAAGTTCCGAACGACCTGCAGGTCCATTGCCAGCCTGCGTGCCGCCACATCAACGACAAACAGACATGCTGCGATGATCGCCAGCAAATCCCACACGGGCCTGGGGCTGCTGGGCACAGGCAGCGTGTCCTTGTTGAACAAGTCAGCGGCCTGAGGATTGCTCGGATCAAGCTGCCTGCCCTTGGTGGACTCCGCCAGTTCAATCATCAACGCTCTGTTGTCTCGCACCGACCGGAACTCGCGCGAGTACGGCACCGCGACCGCGGCCTGCAGACTCCCCTGACTCGAAGGCGCGTTCGCAGCGCCGGCACGGTAGGTCACGTTCACCAGATACGCGCCCGCCTCGTCCGTCTTGAACTCGCCGCTGTACCGGCCCGGACCGACCTGTTGAAGTGAAAGCGGCTTGGCATCGGCATTGGGCGTGATCACGACCGCATCGGTCTGCAGGAAATTCTCAAAAGAGGAATCCGCGTTGAGCGCTTCGATTTCAACAAGGGCGCGATCGCCTTCCACTCGAGTTGAGATCGACATGTTCTGCGGAGATGCGGGACGCATCAGCCAGCGAATGGATTGCTCCCAGAACGCCACAAATTCCGACCACTTGACCCACAACTGCCCCCACTTCCCATACAGATCAGCTGTGAACGCCATGCTGCGCCCGAGACCGTAATTCCAATACGCATAGAGCGGATCGTTGCCTTCAGTGGTCGGAATGACGATGGGCGTCTGGGCCAACCCGCTGCGCAGTCCCGTGAGAATGTAGCCCTGAATGCCCGGCACGGTTGAATACCCTTGTGCCGGCCCCGGAAGATGGCTCGCCACCGCAGCGTTGTACGCACCCTCTTGAATCAGGGAGCGCGAGACCATGTGCGCTTCCTTGATGAAAATCGCAGGCAGCTTGTTGGGGTTGGTGATGTTGTAGAAGCGTCCGCCTGTCTGCGTGGCGATCGCGTTCATCTTGTTCATGTCCCCCTGTGTTCCATGTCCCCCGACCATGATCGCGGTGACCGTGATGCCCAGCTTGATGTATTTCTGCAGGACCGTGTTTGAAGGTGCGGACGGATCGCCGTCGGAAATGATGATCGCGTGACGCTGACCGGCACGAATCGTCGGATCGGTCAGCCCTTGGTAGGCCAATTCCATGGAATCATCGAAGCTGGGCATGTCGCCGACCTGCATGGTCTTGGCCGCAGCGATCGCAGCGGATTTATCGCCCACCGGCTGCATCTTGAATGCCCATGTCGATCCGTTCACACCGCCGCCGCCCCATCCGAACACCGTGATGCCGACATAGTCGAGTCGGCTGAGCGCTTCGATCGCGGCAATGGCGACTTTCTCGCCCCAGAAATTCCCCTGTGCCATTTCACACGAGTGCATGATGAGCGCGAGCGCGCCGCGCGGCATCTGGCGAGTCTGCGGCGGATCGAGATCGACGGGCAGCAGCTTCGCCACGTCCGAATCAATCCATCCGCCTGCACCGAACGATTCAGGCCCACCCACCATCAAAAATCCGCCGCCGAGATCATGCACATATGCGTGAAGATCGCGGACCTGTTGATCGGTCATCGCGTAGCGCGGAATGTCCACAAAGATCACTGCGTCGTAGCCGGAAAGCTGCACGAGGCCTTCGATCTGATCCGGTCCGAGCAGATCAACCTGGATTTTCGCGGCCTGCATGGCTGCAACGAGTTTCTCGGATTCCGTTTCACCGTCCCCAACCACCAGCACGCGGCCCTCGCCGCTGACGTAGGTGACCGCGACGCCGGAATTGTTCTGATCCACCATGTCATCGCGCGGATCATCGGGCTCGAAAATCGCCTGGAACTGCTGCGGACCGGCATCATCAAGGCTCACCGTGACGGGCAGCACGGTTGTGCCGGGCTGCAAGGTGACTTCAAGCGCATCGCCTGCATCCGCGCCGTTCAGGTCAATGGGAAGCCCATTCATTTTCAGCGACACGCGACCGGGTACGCTGCCCTGGCTTCGCAATACGAGCTTGACGTTGGCGGACTGGCCGATGCGCGCTCTCGCCGGGGCGACGACGCGATCAAACACCACTTCATTGCGATGTTCATACTGCTGAACCAGCACATCAATGGGAATGTTGTTGGCCTTTGCGACCTGAGCCGCAGCCATGACGGATTCATCGGTTTCGTTGCCGTCTGACACGAGCACGAAGCGGTTGGCGGTGTCATCCGGAGTGATGGCGAGCGCCAGACGGATTCCGGCCGCAAGGTTGGTGGCGGTCAGGTCGCCCGATTCCTGTGCGAGCGTGACATCCGTGTTGGGATCGGGCATGGCGGCGATCGTGGCTTCTTTCGCAAGAGTGATCACCGCAACGCGATCGTCGGTCCCCTTGGATTGCACCGCTTCCTGAAGGAATTTCTGCGCCTGCTGCTTGAGCTGCAAGGGAATGGAGAGACTGCGGTCCAGCAGAATCGTGACGGTGACACCTTTGCCCTTGCGGGCCCAGACGGGATGAGCGAGCGTGGCGGCAAGAAGCAAAAGCACAATAGCGCGCAGCGCGAAGACCAGCGTCGCCTTCCCCCTCGACATGCCGCCGGCGCTTTTTCGTGCGAGCAGATAGCACGGAATGAGCAGCAGCAGCAACAGCAGCCAGATCGGTCGGTCAAATTGAATCGGCAACTGGCTCATGTGTGCAAAGTCTACGTTCTGGGTGTTCGCATCGCCTGTGATTCAAGGCTTGTGCGTCATCTGCACCCGGTTGTTTCCTGAATCAAGGATCACCAGAAAGTTGTCCGCCAGGTCCACCGCCCAGGGAATCTGCAGCGTGCCCTTGTCATGCCCGAGGCATCCGATGATGCCCTTGCTCGCGCCGGTCTTGGCGTCCAGCAACTGCACGCGATTGTTGCCGAACTCCGAAATAATCAGCGTGTCATCATCTTCCATGATCACGCTGTAGGGAAACATCAATTCCCCCACGCCGCGACCGGCTTTGCCGAGTGTTCTCAGCCAGCGGCCGTCCGGATCAGTCACCACGATGCGGTGATTGCACGCATCGGCAATGTACAGCTCCGTCTTGTTCGTGTTGAACACCATGGACTGAGGACGATCGAACTCTCCGAGGGCCTTTCCGTGATGGCCGAACGTGCCCACAACGTCGCCATTGCGGTCGAAGATCTGAACCCGATCATTGCCGCCGTATTCGGAGACGTACATCTTTCCGTCCGGCCCGAACGCGATGTCTGTGGTGTAGACGAATTGACCCGGACCGTCGCCGATGCCGCCGAAGCGACGGATTTCCTTGCCTTCAGGCGTGAACACGATCACTCTGTAATAGTGGGTGTCAGCGACGTAGACGTTTTCATCCGGACCCACGCTGATGCCCGTGGGCTTGCCGTTTTCATAGTTCGGCATCTGCCACCAGTTCTTCAGCTTGCCGTTCTCATCGAATCGCTGCACCCGCGCGGTCTTGTCCACGACGTAGATGTCGTTGCTTGTGTGATCTACCGCGAGCGCACGCGGATAATTGAACTGTGACGGCGAGATTCCCGGCGAGCCGAAGATTTCCGTCGGGACGAAGGGCTTGGATTCAAAGGATTTTCGTCCGCAACCTGTAAGCATGAGCATGGCCAGCACAATCGAAGCTGCGGTTGTTGCGCGCTTGAACTTTGATCCCGCAGCCCACGCGCCGCAGATCGCCAGTGAACTCACGATGCCCATGATCACCATCGCCAGCATCGCCGACATGACCGTTTGCGGATGCTGATAGTGCATCGCGTTCAGAACCGCAGTGGCCAGCGGGCCGGAGCCGATTTCCATCGGCGGGGTGATTCGCACCGTGCATGCCAATTCACCGATGCACAGCGCAGTCATCAGCGCGAACACCGCGATCATGCCCGGCACCAGCGTCGGCCGCATCAACTGCACAAATCCGCGAATATTCACCCGACCATCCAGCATTCGAATTTCCCGCACGTCCTTCGGTTCGTTGCGCCAGACCCAGCGGGCCGCCAACACGGCCACGAAGCCCAGGCACGCCATGTGCCCGAGGTTCACCATCGCCGGTGAAGAATACAGCGCCGAAAAGACTTCCTTGTTGTACGCACAGCGAAGCGCCGTGGCGACGAGCACTGCAGGGATCAATCCGACTGCGAGCCAGCTGATGCTGACCACACGCGCGCCCGCACGCACGCCTCGGCGTTCATCCGTCCAGGCGCTGGTCAGGCCGAACATCACCACCACCGCAACTGCTGCCGACAGAGTGGCGCTGATCACGCTGTTGATCAGCGAATCGCCGTACAGGGTCCAGAATTCGCTGAACACGTCGCTCAGGTTCGCTTCTCTTACAACTCCATACGCAAAGAGAGCAGCAGGCAGCACGAACATCAGCAGCACCATGCCGCCCGCCAGCCATTTCGCCCCCGACCATCCGCGCCGCCCCTCAGCCTGTTCCGTCTCACGCTTCCCACCCAGCGCGAACCACACCAGCGCCGCCCCCACCGCTGCGATCGCCACGCCCGGCCACGCAGCATGCAGCAACGCACCGGGCGTCGCGCTCAGCGCCTCGGTCGCACGCACTTCATTGGCGAATGTGAACACTTCCGACAGATCGAAGCACGTCGTGTTGTTCAACGTCGCCAGCACCACCAGCAAACCGCCCAAGAGCAGCGACCGCCCGTCCTGCCGCAACGCCAGCGTGAAGCGAAACCATCTCCCAGCTCCATCCAGCGCGAGCAAATCATCAAGCTGCGCCGCCTTCTCCGCGCCTCGCCCCGCTACGCACCACGCCACCAACGGCCAGCTCCAGCACAGCAAACTCACATACAGCGTGATGTGCCGCGCAAGCGTCATGACACCCAGGCTGTTGATCCACCGGAATATCGCCGTGTCCGCAGGCCAACTCTGCCACCACGCATAAAACACGCCGTATGAAGGCAGACACAGCGGCGCCATGAGCATCCACCCCCACATCCAACCCCGCCGCTGCCGCATCACGCGCCCCAGCCACCGCCCCGGCCCCCACCCGATCACCACCGCACCCGCTGCCACCGCCAGCGCCCACGCCGTGCTCGTCACCAGCAACATGGTCACCGGACGCATTTCCACCGTGTTCGGGCCCACATCCCAACCCGTCATCAGCAACGCGATCGCCGGCCACACCACCGCAGCCACCCACACCACGCCTGCTAGCGCCCAGAAAACCCAGACACTACGGCGCATGGTCACTTCCACTTGTGGGTTGAGATTCTGCTGAATGCCCCGAATACACCTCAGGAGTGAAACTCTCGCCGCGCTCCGACTCATTCGACACCTGTTGCCCAGGTTGATCGTTCATAAGTCGTTTCACCGCTTTGTTCACAGCTTCATCACGAACCGCCGCAACCTTCACGTAGTCAACCTGCAGCGGATCAGCCACCGCCAGCTGCGGAAAATCCTTCGCCACCTGCTCCTGCACGGGGATGTTGTGAGATTCGGATTTCGCCAGCATCCGCTCCGTGTCTTCCGAAAGCAGAAACTCCATCAATTCCTTTGCTTCCTTTGGATGCGGCCCGCCCTTCACAATCGCAGCAGTGTTGGGAATGATGAGCGTTCCACACCCTGTTTCGTTCGGATCGACATGGTGCCGGGGATACACGCATTCAATTTTCAACCCGCGTGCTTTCGCCGCCCACACATCATCCGTGTCTGTCATGCCGACATCCGCTTCGCCGCGCACCACCGCATCCACCACGCCAGCATTGCCGCTCGAGAGCACTCGAATATGATTCTCCGCCAGTCCCTCAAGAAACGCTTCGTAATATCCGGGCCCGACCTCGCGCGTCCAGTACACCTGCATGGCTCCAAGATGCCCCCCGGTCGTGCCATACCGTGGATCAGCCATCACCACGCGATCCCGGTATTTCGCCTGCGTCAGATCCATCCATGTCTGCGGGATTCGTTCCGCGCTCACCCGCTCAGTTGAATACACAATCACTCTCGCTCTCGCCGCAAAGCCGAACCATCTTCGCTGCCCGTCGCGCCACGGCGTCGGCCAGTTCACCGTGCTGTCCGAAAGATATTCATCCAGCAGTCCCTGATCCGCCAATGCGATTGTCATGAACACTTCCGAGGACCAGAACACATCCGCCTGCGGACGATCCTTCTCAGCCTTGATCCGCTCCACCAGTCCCGTGGTCTTCTGCGCTTCAGTGTCGCCCACCACCAGCACGCGAACTTTGTGCGCCGCTTCAAATGCCTTCACCACTTCACGGACCACCGCATCATCGGCAGACGCATACAGCACAACCGTCGGCCGATCATCGCGCGAGCATCCCGCCGCCATTGCGCACAGCAGCACTCCCGCAATCACGCCCATCCGCATCCCGAAATTTTTCACCAATGTGTTTCCCTATTCCTTCTTGTCGCTTGCGGATTGTCCGCTGTCCTCGGTTTTTTCGCCGCCCTGCGCGTCTTCCGCCGGCACAGTCTTGCTTTGGCTGGATGTCACATCCGTCTGCTTGGCCAGTTCTCCAAAGTAATGTTTCATCGGATCCGAATACTTCTTCAGCACTTCATCATCCTCAAGCGCTTCGTCGAATCCTTCACGTTCCTCTTGCACGACCTGTGCGATCTTCGTCCGTGATTCACCGCGCGTCTGCGGACCCTGAAACAGCGTTTTGCCGATGATGTCCCCCTGCACGGTCTTAATGTTCGCCTTCTCACGAACGGTCCCCGTCGGCGTGGGAGCCTTCGTCGCTTTGCCCCCGGAGCCTTGTCCGCGCTTGCCCATCCCGGGCCCCTTCATGTCCTGCTGAATGCTCGACTGCTGCATCGCCATCTGCTGACCGAGCCCCTGGCCTTCCTGATTGGCGGCATTCATGGCGGCTTGCGCTTCATCAAGAAGTTGCTGCAACTGCTCCATCTGGCTCAGTTGATCGCCTGCCTGCTGTCCAGCCTGTTGCATAGCCTGCATCGCCTGTTGCATGGCTTGCTGCTGCTGGGCCTGGCCGCCGGGGTTCTGCCCCTGCTGGCCTCCCTGGCATTGCTGGCACTGCTGCATCGCCTGGGCCATCTGCTGCATGTTCTGCGCCATCTGCTGCATCATCTGCTGCGCTTGCTGTTGCGCTTGTGCCTGCTGCTGAAGCTGCTGTTTCTGCTGCTCGTTCAGGTTCTTGTTCTGCTGAAGAGCCTGCTGCAATGCCTGCGGATTGTTCGCAAGCTGCGGATCCATCCCCGCCTGCTTCAGAGCTTCCTGCAGCTTCTGCTGCTGCTCAGCCGCCTGCTTCATCTGGTCAGCGATCTGCTGCAACTGCTTGGCTGCCTCTTCCATCTGCTTCTGGTCCAGCTTTCCTTCCTGAACCTGTTTCATCAGATCCTGAACAGCCTTCTGCGCCTCGTTGAAATTCCCCTGCGCCAACGCCTCAGCCAGATCCTTTGCCGGGCCATCCTTCGGCGTGCTGATCTTGGTCATCGCCTTGTCGATGGCGTCTTTCGTCTTCGCCTTCTCGCCGTTGAGAATGTCATCCAGCTTCTTGTTCAGGTCGGAAATCTTCTTCAGTGCATCGCGCTTCATGTCCTCCGGCGTGCGCAACGCCTTGGGGTCAAGTCCGTTCTTGCCGATTTCGCCCGCAATGTCCCCCAATTCCTTCTTCAATTGCGTCTTGTCATCCAGAGCTTTCACAACCGCTTCCAGCTTCTGATTCACCTCTTCCTTCGCCTGCTTCACCGTCTGTCCGCCCTCGTCAGCTTCACTGCGAGCAAACAGATTCAGCGGATGAACAAAAATCCCGATCAGCGCCGCCAACACCAGCACCGGGCTGATCCACCACAGACGCGGCACACCGATTTTCATGCGCCGCTTCAGCGTTTCCTTCATCTTCGGATCGCTCGCCGTGGTCACTGCGTCAAGCACCGCAGCGCGTGCGAACGGGTCAGTGCGCTGTTCACACAGAAGTGCGGTCGAAAGCTTTTCCTTCAGATCAAGCGTTTCATCCACGCGAACGGCAAGATGCAACTGCGTCGCCTTCCGTTTCATCCAGAATCCATACGCCGCCGCCGCTGCGGCAATCGCCAAGGCCGGCGCCACCCACTTCCACGGCACCCAGGATGATTCACCGACACGATCGCTCACCATCAGCGCCAGCGCAATCGCGGCAACCACGATCGCAACTCGATGCAATGCCGCCAGGTACGCCGTCGTCCCGATGCGCCCCGCTGCAACCTTCAGAATTTCATGAATCTTGTCCATCGGCTTGCCTTCCTCGTGCTCATTTCACACGCCAGCAATTTCGCCGCCGACCTCCCCGGTCACGGCATTCATCACCTCATCATCCTCATGAAAGCCCGTTTCCATTCATCAATCAAGACAATGGTATCATTCTGACGAAGCTCAAGTCGCATTCTTAGTCGATTTCGCGCCGTTATCGTCCCACAGATCGCGCCCGGACGTCCCGGCCACTGACAATAGGAATCTCCGATGCTGACACTTTCCATTACGTCTTCCCGCCTGTTCCAGTTCCTTCTGGTCGCGCTTCTGTCGCTGGGTCTTGCTGCCTCAAACACCCTCGGCCAGACCTCCCCGGACGCCATGAAGGCCGAAATCCAGAAACTTCGCGATGAAATCAAGGCGAAGGATGCCCGCATCAAGCAGCTTGAATCTGAAGTTGCTTCACTTCGCGCCCAACTCGGCAACGCTTCTCAGACCGCACCCGACACCTCGTCTCAGATGGTGACGATCGATGAATCCGTCCCCTCCGCCAGCCCCCGGGCGCTTCTGAACGCGCTGAAAACCAGCTATGCCGAGGCCACGAAGGATCTGAACATGGGCGCCGGCGACGATGACAAGGCC
>DASZQE010000258.1:0-3012 GCA_035550175.1 Phycisphaerales bacterium
AGCAGGGCGCGCAGATGCTTGTGCATGTTTGGCCTCCAGAAGTATCTGCATATTGTGCCTTGTATCCGGGTGGGAAGCAATCAGGAACCAGTCGAGAAGGAATACGGCCGTCCGCAGGCGGGGGGATGGCGGCGGCTACAGCGGCTGATACTGATAAAGCGGGGTGAGCAGTGAAATGAACGTGTAAAGAACAAGCGCGAAGGGGACCAAGAGAAAGAGCGAGCTCAGTGTGAGCAGAATCACGCGGTAGCGTGGACGCAGGGCGAAGATTGCAAGGAGGATTGAAGGCATGGAGAGGGGGAAGGCGGACCAGGGATTCTCGAGGAGGACTTGCGCGAGGGAGGGGAGCTTGCGAAACGTTGATGGATCCTTGTGCGCGGCGATGGAAATGGCGATGAATGCAAGGCATACAAACACTGCCGTCAGGGACGAGGTGACGATGAGATACATCGGCGAGCGGTCACGCTTTCGGGGAGGCGGGGTGGATTGAGATGGCTGAGAAGCGTGAAGTGATCGGCTTGAATTGGAAGGGGTCATTTGTCGGATTCGTCTTGCGAACCATCGTTGCCTGAATGAGACATGCCGCCGGGGCTCATGGCCTTCATGATTTCCTGCTCCATGGCATTCGCAGCTGCCTCGGCGGTTTCAAACTCTCCGGCACGGACTCGCCTGGAGACATCGGCGATAGCCTTCATTGCGGGGGCGACCATTGAAGCCATCATCTGGACGGCGGCTCCAGCCTGCTCGCCAGCTTCATCCGCATCAATAAACCAGCGGTTGCCGAGCTTGATCAGCGTGAGTGAGTTGTCGCCGGTGTCGAGCATGTCGGACTTGAGCACGACGCGGGTTTCGGACTGCTCAGTGATGTCATTCATGGAAAGCTTGGGGAAATCCAGAGCCTTGTTTGTCTGGCCTTTGGAAAGGGCGGCTTTGGTTTCATCCGCGCCGAACTTGACGGTCATGGCGTCAACGAGCTCAAAGGCGGTTTTGACCATTGTGGTGGTGAAATTTATGAGCGACCTTCCCTGATCGGTGTCGGCGTACATCAACTCGCCGAGGCCCTCGGATTTGTCGGCTGCGGAGACATCCAGTGCGGCAAGTTCATTGACGCGATTGATGAGGGCTTCGGGTGATTCGGCACCGCCTGAATCGGGGACAGGGCGAGAATCCTGCGGAGCAGCATCGTCGGATGAAGCGGCATCCGTCGACGAGGCGGCAGGAGCGGAGGAGGATTCATCCACTTCGGTGGGAAGCGGATCAATGTCGGCTGAGGGCGGATTGAGGTCGGCGATCGCGTCATCGAGATTTTTCTGGAGGGATGTCACGAGCGAAGCGTTGGAACCGGAGCCGCTGACTTTTCCAATGGTGTCCTTGGCGGAGGTGAAGGCGGTGCGAGCGGCATCAAGCTCGGATGTTGCGGAAGCCAAGGCTTCGTCGGCGGCGGATTTGAATTTTGAGGCCTGCGGAACGCGGGCGACCAAAGCCAGCGGGCGGTACACGGCTGACGCATCATGTGCGGCAGCTGTGTGAACACGACCTTCAGTGAGTTCAAGCTGAGCGAGGAGAATGTTGGCGGGTACAGCATCGGCACCCTTGAGCTTGGAAGCGGCCTGCTGAGCGGCTTTCTTCGCCTTTTCGAGATTGTCCAGCGCGGTCTGATACAGCGGCTGGAGATCGGTTGATTTGCGGTCAGAAAGGGATTTCAGGCTTTTTTCGATCTGCGAGGCGCGATCGGAAATCAGTGTGGAGGTTTCGGATTGCGAGGTCTTCTGTGCGGAATCGAATGCGTCAAAGGTTTGATTGGTTTCGTCGATGCCGGACATCACAGCGCGATGACCTTCGATCTTGGTCATGGCGAGCGAATGGGCGGGCTGGAGATCGTTTTCGAGCTTGATATCGCGGGAATACAGGGCGATTTCGAGCTTGTCGGATTGCGCGAGAATCTGCATGGCCTGCTGGAACGTGGAGAGGCCTTCCGAGGGGCCGCGTTCAGAGGCTTCACGGAGAAGCTGTTGCGCATGAAGGCGGAGTTCCTCAATTTTCTTGCTGTCAGCGGCTTTCTGCTGGGTGAGATCGTTGATGGGCTCGTTGAGGGCGTTGACGTCCTTGAGAAGTTCATCGGTGGAGGCGCTGGCGGAAGCGGAGGCCTGCTGGAGGTCTTGGCGAAGGGGCGCGGTGGAGATGGCCTGTTGGCCGTTGTTGAGCGCGGCGAGTGAGAGCAGGGAACGAGCGGAGGTGTGAATGGCGACGCGGTCACTCGTCATTTCACGTTCGATGTCGGCGGCTTGCGCGATCGCGAGATCGGCGAGGCTGCGGTTGGCATTGGCGATCAGGAGCGCCTTGGAGGCGACGAGGCCGTCATCGGTGGGATTAAGGGCGTTGAGCGAGGTGATGGCATCGTTCACGATCTTGCGGGTCTTGGCCACACCGTCTTCAGAAGTGGTGAGCTGGGTGCCAGCGTGCGCGATCTTGTCGGAGATTGCGGAGAGCTGCTGCTGGACGTGCTCGCGGGCTTCGGCGGAGGAATCGGAGCAGGCGCTGAGAATGAACAGCGGAGACACAACGGCGAGAATGATGATTGACGAGCGGAGTGAACGGCTGAAGGTCATGAGCAGATGCCTCGGATGGCGGGAAACTGTGGAATGAGGGGAATGGATGAGTGTACTTAAATCACGGAGACATGGAAAGATGGAGCAAAGCGATCAGCGAGGGGCGCGGGCAGGGCTATTTACGTCATCAGGCTCAGATTTCTGGAGCACGAACGGCTCAAAATCGACCGGATATTCAGGGCGAGGCTGCATCATTGAGTTGATCCACTCGATGGTTGCATTCTTGAGGCGATCATTGGTCTGGCTGAAGGCGGGTTTCCAGCCGGAGACGTCCGGGTGGGGTTTTCGGGCGATGTTGCGCGGCAGGCCGTACTGAACGATGAGCGATTTCTCGGGGTCTTCGTAGTTGATGAGCGGCCATTGGGGATCGAGCTTGAGACGTTCGAGCGTGAGCAGATTGGAG
>DASZQE010000259.1:0-2430 GCA_035550175.1 Phycisphaerales bacterium
CGCCGGGCCTGCTGATGCAGTCGGGTCCGCGCCGGAAGCCGCAGAGCTTGAACTCATGGGCCTCGGATGGAAAAGCAAATTCGGAACCGGAAGGGGCGGCGACACCATCACCAGCGGACTTGAAGTCACGTGGACCGCTACACCCACCAAATGGGGAAGCGGATTCTTTGAAATTCTCTTCGGCAACGAGTGGGAACTTTCCAAGAGTCCCGGTGGGGCACATCAGTGGATCGCCAAGAACGGCAAAGCGATCATTCCCGATGCGCACGACCATTCCAAAATGCGCGTTCCGACGATGTTGACCACCGATCTTTCGCTTCGTCTTGATCCGGTGTATGAAAAAATAAGCCGGCGCTTCATGGCCAACCCCAATGAATTCGCCGACGCATTCGCTCGGGCCTGGTTCAAGCTCACGCACCGCGACATGGGACCGCGCTCCCGGTACCTCGGCCCCGAAGTCCCCGCCGAAGATCTGCTCTGGCAAGACCCCATTCCTGCGGTGAATCATCCGCTGGTCGATGCCCGCGACATCGCATCATTGAAAGAAAAGATCAACGCCTCCGGCCTTTCAATTTCTGAACTCGTCTCCACCGCCTGGGCCTCCGCGTCCACGTTCCGTGGATCGGACAAGCGCGGCGGCGCAAACGGCGCGCGCATTCGCCTGGCACCTCAGAAAGATTGGCAGGTCAACCAGCCCGCGCAACTCGCCAAAGTGCTCAAAACGCTTGAAGGCATTCAATCCGCATTCAACAGTGCGCAGACGTCAGGCAGAAAAATCTCGCTCGCTGACCTCATTGTGCTCGCAGGCTGCGCCGCAGTCGAAAAGGCTGCGCGCAACGCCGGCGTCGAAATCTCCGTGCCGTTCTCGCCCGGCCGCATGGATGCATCGCAACAGCAGACCGACGTCGAAGCGTTTGAACCCCTCGAGCCATTCGCCGACGGCTTCCGCAACTATCTCAAGGACACGTACGCGATTCCCGCTGAAGCTTTGCTTATCGACAAGGCTCAGTTGCTCACGCTCACCGCACCGGAAATGACCGTGCTCGTCGGCGGCATGCGCGTCCTCAACACCAACGTCGGCGGCACGAAACATGGCGTCTTCACGCATCGTCCCGAATCGCTCACCAACGATTTCTTCATCAATCTCCTCGACATGGCTACGGAGTGGGCGCCGATTTCAAAGGATGCCGACGTGTTTGAAGGCCGCGACCGCACCACCGGCAAGCCTCGATGGACCGCCACGCGCGTCGATCTGGTCTTCGGCTCAAACTCCCAGCTCCGCGCCTTGGCTGAGGTCTACGCCAGCTCCGATGCGCGTGAAAAATTCGTCCGTGATTTCGTGGCCGCCTGGCACAAGATCATGAATCTCGATCGTTTCGACCTTCGGTGAAACAGGTTTGAAAATCGCCGTGACTTGTTTGATTCTGCGGTCGACGAAAAGCTCGCATCAAAGCTGGTTCACGCGCTCGAGCAATTCAAGAAAGTCAGCTTTGTTCATTCCGCCGACTTCGTGTTGCAGAACATTCCCCTGCGCATCAGTGATGATCGTGATCGGCGTGGCGCCGACGCGGTACCGGCTGGTCACAGCCGCCGTCTCGGGATCATCCACGTCGATCGTCACGGGAACAAATCCTGCGTTCACGATCTTCGCCACCTGTTCATCAGCCCAGACCTGGCGTTTCATGATCCGACAGGGAACGCACCATGTCCCGCTGAAGTAAAGAATCATCGGCTTGCCGGATTCAGCAGCGAGCTGCTGCGCGGACGTGTAATCGTCAGCCCAGGCAATGTCATTTCCGGGGACGTAATAGCAGTACCACGCGTAGGCAAGCGAAGCCACGAGAAAGGTCAGCCAGAAACATCGCCAGAATCTGAAGAATGTTCGTCGAGGCGGTCGCGGTGAGCGGTCGGCAGACGGTGAAGATTGAGATTGTGCTTCGTTGGTGGTCATCAAGTCGATTCTAGAAAGATGATCGACCTGTGCGCATTTTTTTCAAAAACAACAGTGCGAGCTTCTCTTCGAGATTGTGCTGATGATCAAGCGCTCGTGCCCGGATGTGAACCAGCGATCTGTCGCCTCCGGCGACCGCGCTCCCACGTTCCTCAATCGGGGTGACTGGATTTGAACCAGCGACCTTTTGACCCCCAGTCAAACGCGCTACCAAGCTGCGCTACACCCCGCTGCCGGCCTCGCCGGTGCGAACTCCCAAGTCTATCCGAATTTCATCTTCTTTGGCGAACGGAAAGATCCCTCTTTCACCCGCTGCTTTGCAAGCTCGGCGAATTCTTCCGCACTCCTCCTTGCATTAATCCTTCAGTCTGTCCTCTCTTCGCTCCGCTTTTCTCTTGCGTTGCGGTTATACTCTTATCAAGCCGTTGTCATTGCGCACGGCCCAGCAGTCAGGCACTTCACCCGCCTGATCTTCTCTG
>DASZQE010000260.1:0-2439 GCA_035550175.1 Phycisphaerales bacterium
ATATCGGTGTGGATGACCGAAATATGCAGAAAACCTGCGAGATGGGCGTGGAGTCAGAACTCCCATCCCATGTTGAGCCAGAGTTGAACGTCCGGACTATTCTCATTCACGCCGAAGAGCGGCGCAACTGTGATGTAGAAGGCTTCGGTCGGATGCCACTGGACATCTGGCCCGATGACAAATTCAGGTGTGTAATGCCCGCGGTCGCCTTTCACATCCGCAAAGAGATAGATGCTTTCCACGCCGACGGACAGCTTGGAATCCACGAGCGTGTACGAGATCGCAGAAGTGATGTTGTATTCATGTTCTTCCTCTTCGCCGGAGATTTCCCATTCCATGACGAAGTTGACGGCCCAGTGCCACCCCTCAGCAATTTCTCCGCCGAGAAGCAGCTTGGGCTCGATCTTGTCCGGACGGCTATCGAGATACAGATATTCAAAATAGAAGGTCGGATTGCCCCAGATCTCTCCCCAGTCGGCAAATGCATAGCGGAATTCAAACTGTCCGCCCCACAGCGTTTCATTGCTTTCAGAGTCGTAATCCTGCCGCAGATACAGGTCGAGTTGGAAACGATGCGGAAGGCCGATTTCAACTTCCTGCAGGAATCGCCATTCGGATTCATCACCATCGAATGTGCCGCGTGCCCAGGCTTCGATTTCCACTTTTCCTTCCGGAATGACATAGACGCGCGTGGTGGGAAAGCGGCGTGTGGCGGTCCAGCGCGGCTGGCCGTAAGATCCGACAAGCTCTTCTTCTCTCAGCGCGGATGGCGAGCCGACGACATTCACGGGTGGAAGTTCCCATGATCGCAGGCGATGATCTGGCTGTGACGCCGAATTCTCCGCAAAGTACGCACGTTCAAGGAGCGCCGCCGGGTCCGCAGCAGCGTAAAGCGAGCCTGCATTGGATGAGTCTTCGCTGAACGGCGTGTCGTTGAGCAATGTCGCGGACGTGAAGCCGTAATCCGGCGAGGACAGCGCGTCAGCGGCACCTGTTGGTGTGTCGGCAAATGCGGTGCCTGTCGAGACAAGCATGGTGCAGCTCAGCACAGCAGTGAATGAAATGAATGTTTCAGCGGTGCAGTATGGCATAGGAAACTCCGGCGACCACGTTTTCTGCCATGGCGCGCATTGAGGTACTATTTATCGAGCAGGCTGGAGTTCAGCCGGATTTGTGCAGAGAATGCACAGTTCGGGAGCGTTACGGAGGTACGACGTGATGAGTTACCGAATGCGGGTGGCGTTGACGGTTTGCGTCTTGGTCGCGTGCAGTGCGGCTGTGGGCGGCGTATGTCTTTGGGTTGTGAATGATGTCTACGGCCGACACGTGGCGAGCGATGAACTGTACGGAGAGCTGCGTGGCCTCTACGAGGTGGGACATCACGCGGAAACCGCGGAGGCCCTGCTGAACAGCGGAAGCGGAAGGCCCCAAGACATCCGGAGGGAATTGCTCAGCGCTTTGCGATCCGCCGATGAATTGATTTCTGTGACAAATGCCGCTGGATCGGATGATTCCTTCCGTGAACGTCTGGGATCAATGCGGACAATGCTTGAAGCGGCGCTCGTTGCCGACGAAAGCGAATCCGGTGCGCGAGCGAGCGAATCCGTCAACGCGTGCATGGCGAATGTTGCGGCATTGGCAGGCAGCGCGAACAAGGAGATTGTCGAGAATCGCCGGCAGACAACGCAATGGGTGCGCAGCGCCATGTGGACAATCGGTGGTGTGTTCGCAGGAACATTGATGGTTTCAGGTGTGCTCGGCCTGGTGTTGTACAGATCCATCGCCAAGCCCGTCATGGCCTTGCGCTCTGGAGTGGATCGGCTGGCAGAACGCCGTGGCGAAGAACGCATTTCAAAGCACGGCCCGCGTGAGTTCCGTGACCTGATCGAACGATTCAACCGAATGAGCGATCGCATGTGCCTGCTCGAACGGTCACAGGCGCAACAGATGGAAGCGAGAACGCAGCAACTTGTGAAGTCCGAGCAGCTTGCCGGGGTGGGATACATCGCAGCGGGCGCTGCCCACGAGATCAATCATCCGCTCGGTGTGATCGGCGGATATGCAGAGATGATGCTGCGACGACTTGATTCCGAGGAGGGTGAGAACGAACTTCGAACGGAAATGAAGCAGTCGCTGAAAGTGATTACCGAAGAGGTGTTTCGCTGTCACGAGATGACGACGGGCTTGTTGCAATGTGCCCGGCAGGATCGTGAATCCCATGAACCGATCGACATCGGCGCATTGGCCGAGCGAGTCGGCAGAATGGTTCAGCGGCTGCCGATCGCCAGGGAACGGAGGCTGATGATTGAACGAACAGCCGCTCCAGTGATGGTCCGGGGCTCGCGCGGGCAATTGACACAGGTGCTTCTGAACCTGATCACGAATGCGCTGGAGGCGGTCGAAGTGGGTTGCGGTGAAGTCAACCTGAATGTGCATTCG
>DASZQE010000261.1:0-2976 GCA_035550175.1 Phycisphaerales bacterium
CTGTGCACAGGTGGCGGCAAGGCGGAGGGCGGTCGGCCGACCTCGGAGGATGGAATGGCAGTTGATGAGGTCGGTGCTGGCGAGGCCGACGCCGCCGAGCTCACGGCAGAGCAGGCGGAAGGGGAGATCGCAATAGCCCGCCATGGGAGCGAGAAGCGCGGGGTATTCGAGTTGGACGTTGCCAATGGTGAGCACGGGCAAATTGTACGGGGAATGAAGTCAATTTGATGCGCACAAATTCGCTGACACCGATGCGTGAAATTGTCGCTGAGCGCGATGACATGAGGATGGATCGCGCAGAATTGATGCGCGCGATTCTGGATGAAACGGTGCGACAAATCATGCTCGAGCGCACAAACCGGAAATTCATGCGGCGGCGGAGAAGCGATGAGGCTTGCGCGGACGGGTGGGATTTGATGAGGGCGTGCGCGAAATCGGGGCAGAAGCGGCGACACTTTCGGCCAAGTTCGCGCTTCCCAAGTCATTGGCGAAATCACAGTCCGGCGCGGAGCAGAACGAATGAATCAGGTTGCGTTCGGATTCACTGAGATGCGAGAAGTTGCGGGAAATTGCGGACAAGGCGGATTCAAGGGCGTTTTGCACCTGCTCAGCATTGATTCCCGATGTTTCGGGATGCGAGAGGATGCTGATGATTTGGCTGAGGGCTGTCGCGGCGATTGCGGTGGTCGCCAGCGCGGAAAAGAGCAGATCGTGATCATCAATTGAAGGATTTGTGCGCACGCAGTCATCGAGACGTGCGCGCGAATCGGTGCGAGTTATGCGATCCGATTCTTCGGTCAAGCGTGCGCGCTGGGCAGAAGGTTGCGTGCGCTCGAGAGCGGAAAAGAGGTCAGCACGATTGCAGATGTCTGCGCGGACGAAGAGGCCATCTTCGTGCTGATTTGCAAGAAGGTGGGAAAGGAGGGTGGGAGTGATGGGGTCGAGGCCATAGGAGAGTTCGCAGGAACGGAGCAGCGCCAAGGCGAGAGCGGCCTGCTGAATGACAGCGGGATGCTTGAAGATGTCGGGGTTTGCGGCGGGAAGGCGGCCGTTGGCAAGAATTCGATCGATGATTCGCGGCCAAGCTTCGTGCTGGCAGAGCTTTGTGATGTTTTTGACATTGAGCATTTGCTGGCTCCCTGGCGAAGCGCACATGGAGATTGATAGCGTGTGTGATCCTCTATATAGGGTATTGTTCGGTATAGATGTCAGGTTGTCAATAGGGTATTTTGGATTTTGTTCGGATAAGTTCTCGGAAGAGGGTGGGATGAGGCTGAAAGTGCTTGAATTGCAGGTGGTTGCGCTTGGATCGCAGTGGATTGGCACAGAATGCAAGGTGACGGGTACGCCTGATTCGCAGTGTTAGGTAAACGAATCAATTGTTGCGATCATCCTCGATGCGGCTTCGCCAGCGCATACCCGGTGAATCGAGCAGTCAATTCGACTCCTGAAAATGCCTAATCGTTTGTGACATTTGTCATCCGTCTAACGAACTACGAACTTGGGCAGAAATGCTGGTATATACCATATTTACTTGACACGATCTGAGGAATATTGTAGGAAATGAAAAAAATGTCCCACCATATAAGGAAAGCAGATATAGTATCGTCCGTTCGTATCAGCGGAAGTGCGCTGGAGAAGCCGCATCGCGTATGAGCGCGGCGTACAACGCATAGGAATTTTCACAATGGAAGAACTCGTGAAATACCTGAAGGCGCTTGTCTACCTACAAGCCCAATCGCTGGCCGCATCGTCGGAATTCGGCAAGCTCGAGCTCCTGCTCCACAGGGCAGGGTTCAAGAGTCCAGAGATTGCCAGCATTCTGGGCAAGAAGGAGGCAGCCGTCAGGAAGTCAATAAGCCGTGCCAAGCACGGTACTAAGGAATCGGGAGATGAATGAAGAAGTGGTCGAGGCGATCCATGACCTGACGAGAGTCATAATCGCCCTCAATGGAAAATTCGCGACGAAGTCGGAAGCGATTCGTGGCCTTAGCGCTCTGGGAATTCCTTCCGGTCGAATCGCCGCGATCTTGGCAATGCGACAGCCCGACGTGGCATCAGTGCTTGCAAAGGACAAGAAACGCACAAGCAAGGAGGTTTCAAGCGATGGTTCATGAACCGAATCAAGTTGAAGTAAAGCTCGATACCGTCATCAAACTGCTCGCTCTGCAAGCGGTGCAGGGCAACGGATCGCTGAGCGACAAAGCGGTGACACTGCAACGCGTGGGCATCGCTCCCAAAGAGATCGCCTCCATTCTCGGAGAAAAAGGCCAAGCGATTCGAGACGCACTCTACAAAGCAAAGCGATCCAACGGAAAGGGCAAAGCACATGGCTCGAAAGCAAAATCTAGACAATCACGATGACGATCCGGTTCTTATTGAGTTGGTTGCAATCAAGCGACTGCTTGCGTACGCCATCATGAGGTCTGGCGCAAAGCAAGACGACATTGCGGCTGCCCTTGGAGTTGGTCAGGCAACAGTCAGCCGAATGTTTAAGGACGGAATGTCGAAACAATCGAAACCAACTAGAGCACGGGGTAAATAGATGAGAACCCCGGTAGCCACATATGACCTTGCCTCCAACGAACCTGAGCACGTCCATCGAATTGCAAAAGCTATCGGCAGAGACGCCGCGAAACGTGCTGTATTCCAACAGGTGTACTACCACAAATCGGCGATGCGTTCGGTTGCGGAAATCGTCAAACGGACGGGGCTTCAGCGCATTCAGATTCTAAAAGCGGGTAGCGCGCTGCGTGGAATCGCATTCGATCAGGAGAAGCACGACGGAGAGATCTATTACGTGAAGCGCTCCGGCTACCAACGCCACAAGACGCAAATCTTGAAACTTGCGGGAAGTCCGAAAAAGCTGGCTGCGCTGCCGACCAAACGAAACGTACGCGTGACAGTGCAGATTGACGGTACGACTTCAACGCGCCAGCGACCCCGCGCGATTGCCCTGACGGTGGATAACATCGA
>DASZQE010000262.1:0-5629 GCA_035550175.1 Phycisphaerales bacterium
ATTCGCACGCCCAAGTTTGCGAATGAGGCACACAGCGACCCGGATCCGGTTCTCATGGAAGATGCGTCTCCCGAATACATGCCGATACCGAACGGTGCGACAGCAGGAATTGCGATCTCTGCACGCCGGAACCGCACGGTATTCATGCCTCAAGGATCGCTCGAGATGATTCTCGGGAGTTTCATGATTGCATCATTCCCGATCGCGATCACGCAGCCATTCACAGCGGCAAGCTCTCCGTTCATTGCGTTGTTCGCTGTGGGATTCGTGGGGATCGGCTGGCCGGCGCTGAGGCCCTCGTTGTTCAGCAAGTGACCCTCGCGCGAATGACTTCATGGAAATTGAGCAGCGGCGTCATGCAAAATCAATCGCCGAACTTGATGCCTTGAGCGAGCGGGAGGTCGACCCCGAAATTAATCGTGCAGGTTTGACGGCGCATGTAGGCCTTCCACGAATCGGAACCCGATTCACGACCGCCGCCGGTGTCCTTTTCTCCACCAAACGCTCCGCCGATCTCTGCGCCGGATGTGCCGATGTTGACGTTGGCAATGCCGCAGTCAGAACCAGCAACTGAAAGAAACCTCTCCGCACTGCGAACGGAATCGGTGAAGATGGCGGACGAAAGCCCCTGATCCACAGAATTCTGCAGAGCAATCGCCTGATCGATGGTGTCGATCTCGAATACATACAGAATCGGAGCAAAGGTTTCTTCGCGAGCGATCTGCGGGCCGGTTGCGCCGTTCATGGTGAGGTTCTTGGGCACACGAATGATGGTCGGCTCGACGAAATTGCCCGGCTGGCCGGCGAAGCGATCTATGCCGGGAATACCGCCGGTGAGCACGGTGCAGCCTTCCTTTACAGCACGTTCAACGGCGTTTCGCATGGACGTGACAGCCTGCGTATTGATGAGCGGACCCATCAGGGTCTTCGCGTCTGCAGGATCGCCAATGGGCACTGATTTGTAAGAAGTGACGAGGCGCTGCGTGAGCTTTTCAATGATCGCCGAATGGCAGAATATGCGGCGAGTGGTTGTGCAGCGCTGGCCGGCTGTGCCGACAGCGCCGAAGAGAATGCCGCGAACTGCAAGTTCGAGATCCACATCGGGCATGATGATGATGGCGTTGTTGCCACCAAGTTCGAGCAATGATCGGCCAAGCCGACCTGCGACCACCTGACCAACGTGACGACCCATGCGGCAAGACCCTGTGGCAGAAATCAGAGGCAGACGACGGTCGGCGATCATGTACTCGCCGACTTCCGTGTCGGTGCCGATGATCAGCGGAAAAATGTCGCAGGGATCAATCCCATCAGGCTTGAAGAGCATCTGCTGCTTCATGACATTGTGAGCGATGTGAGTCACAGCAATCGCGGTCAGCGGGGTGAGGAGCGAGGGCTTCCAGATATTGGCGTTGCCGCACACAGCGGAGAGCATCGCGTTCCACGCCCACACGGCAGCAGGAAAATTGAACGCGGTAATGATGCCGATGGTTCCGAGCGGATGCCACTGCTCATACATTCGATGGTTGGCGCGTTCGGATTGGATCGTGAGGCCGTAGAGCTGACGGGAAAGACCGACAGCAAAGTCGGCGATGTCAATGCATTCCTGGATTTCGCCTTTGCCTTCGGGGCGGATCTTTCCAGCTTCAAGCGTCACGAGATCGCCAAGCGGCTCGAGGTATTCACGAAAGGCGTTGCCGATAAGGCGGACGATTTCGCCGCGTTTGGGTGCGGGAAGAAGCCGCCAGTGGAGCTGCGCAGCCTGAGCCCGTGCAATTGCGGATTCGTAGTCAGCTTTGCTTTGGAGCTTGATCGCGGCAATGGGTTGATTGTCCGCGGGGCTCAAGCTCGGAACCACCCCTGTGCCGGCCGGCGTTGAAGCCGGAAGCACTTGCGGATGATTGTGAACGCCGAGGGTTCGAAGAAGAGGGTGGACAGCGGAACCAGCGGAGGGCACCGGCCGAGAGGTGGTAGTGGTCATGCCATAAGGATAGACCATGACCGCAGGAAATGGGAGACAACAACGATGCTGGATGGAATCGATTCCGACCGATTTTCAATGCGACTCTGAGGGGGTCTGCCCAAGTTCAATCCGGCTGAAGGACACGAAGGCGTTGCTGCCAAACTGAGGCGCAGAGACATACGAACCGTGGGGATAAAGCGGTTTTCGTTCGATGGCTGTGTAGATATCTGATGCGATGACTGCGAACACGAACGCACACGCGACGACACGAACATGTTTCGGCTTGCGCTGCACTGAGGGACCATCGGTCACGACATGTATCGGGCCATTGTCGAGAGCCATGTTCTGCGGACGAAGGAAGCGAGTGAAGATCGCATCGATCGGGAGCGCGAAGAAAAATGCAAAGACCGGCGCGATTGATACGGCCTGACGGGCATAGCCGTAATAGAGCACTGTCACAAGAATCTTGTAGAGAATGATGAGCGAGAAGACAGATGCTCGCTGAAAGCGCAATGACATCAGAAGGCCGACAATGAAAAGCACTGCAAGGCATGATGGCCAGATGAATTGAATCTGTGAATCGTAGTGCGGCGTTGCGATGTCGACGGGATTTCGAGCGAGTTGATGCCCGAACGGATAATTCCCTGCTGCGAGACCGAGCGAAGCGCCCTCACCAAAACGGATGAATTTCTTTCCGACCAGTTGAAACCACCCGATCGGATCCTGACGAATCCACGAGAATGCAATTTGAAAACCATCGTTGAGAAGCGCCAGATGCGGCGGGAATCGGATATCGAAATTGGGATCGGGCTTCAGCAACGGATGCTCGAGTGCAGCACGCGAGAATCCGCCTTCACATCCCGGATGATTCGCCAGTGCGAAGCTGAGCTCACCTTGATTTGAAACAAGCACAAGCGGGTTGAGCGGACGAGGCAGCGCGTGAAAATCCTGCAGGAAGATGGATTTCAGGGACTCGCCTGTGAGCTCTGAATACCCCAATTGGATTGCGCGATGGTTGGCGTAGTTGAACAGCTCGGTTCGAGCGAACAGCGGGAAAGACGCGAAGACCACGCGAGCATCCTGCGTCCACGTGACCGGCGCGCCGGAAAAGTCCGTCGTGGACACCGCGATGCTGTTGAATGTCCGGATGGCCTTGGAGGCGCGCAAGGACCAGGGCAGACACCATGCAATGGAGAACATGATCGTCAACAGCGCGATCGCGATGCTGCGCGCGGAGACACAGGGGCGCAGCAGTTGCGGAGTCACTCGCTGCGGAGCGACCGCAACAGGCTCGCGCGGAAGATTCCGGAATGGTGAATATCGATTGAATTTCTCGACGGGTTCGGAAGCTGGCTCCACGACAATTCTGCGCGTAAAGACCGCAAGCCAGAGGCATAGCAGCAGGACAAAGAGCGTGTGTTCGGGACGGAAGAGCGTTGCCAGGGCGTTGAATAGGCCGAGCGGGATTGTGAGCAGCAGGTTCGATGAGCGCGCCGCATGAAGCGACAGAAACACGATGAGCATCAACAGAAGCGCATATGGAGCTTCGGAATTGAGCGACGTAGCGAGGACATACTGGCTGAATGAGCCGGCACAGAGCATTGATGCAATGACCGCGGCGCGATTGGAAACGATCATGCCTGCCGCGAGATACAGAAACACCGGCGTGAGTGCGGAGCAGCAACACCACACAAGCTTCGCAACCATGATTTCGGAGAATTGATCCGGAGCGATCTGGTGGATGAAATGGAGCGTGTATGCGACGCCCGGCGGATGAATCGGCAGATTGAATTCAAACGGTTGATGCGCATCAAGTGCAGCGGCATACTCAATCCAGATCGGGGCATCGCCTTCGTGGAACACATTGTGCGGCCAGTCGCGGTCAGGAGACGTGAACAGGAAAAGCAAGCGAATCGCGAGCGTGAAAACAAAAATGAGCGCGCAGGTGCGCAACCGATGTGGAGGCGGAGGAAGAATCTCGCGATCGATTGCAAGAGTGACCATGCGACGTGTTTATCGGCCACATCGAGCGGTGTGATTATCAGGGTGCGGGAATTGACGTAGACTGCGGGCGGAAACGGGAGATGCGATATGTCGAAATCGATGTATGTTCGTCTGGCTCAACAGTACGGCCGGCGGGATTTTTCCGAGAGCCGACGGAAGATGCTCAAACGATCGCTGGCCGTGGGTGCGGGATTGCTGTTGAGCGGACCGGTGTGGGGCATGCAATCGAAAAGGCCGACTGCGAAGCGAGTTGTCGTGATCGGCGCGGGCTTCGCCGGTCTGGCATGCGCACACGAGTTGAAGAGCGCCGGTTATGACGTGACTGTGATTGAGGCCAGCAATCGGGTCGGAGGCCGAGTGCTCAGCTTCAACGATGAAATCAACGGCGGGCAAGCGAGGTTCATTCCAGGCCGCAATGTCGAAGGCGGCGGCGAGCTGATCGGGAGCAATCATCCCACGTGGATGGCTTATGGGAAACAGTTCGGACTGGAGTTCCTGGACGTGTCCGAGCCGGAAGGCGTGGAATATCCGATCATTCTGAACGGCAGTCGCTTAAGCGAGAAAGAGAGCGGTGAACTCTGGGAGCAGATGGAGAAATCGCTGAGTGGGATGAACGAAGATGCACGCAAGGTCAATGAAGACGAACCGTGGCTGACTGAAGGCGCGCAGGAATTGGATGCGCGGAACACGAAGCGGTGGATTGACTCGCTTGATGTTTCGGAAACCTGCAAAGCAGGTGTGGCAGCGATGCTGACCGCCGACAACGGCGTGGACGTTGAATTTCAGAGTTACCTGGGCAATCTGACGCAAGTCAAAGGCGGAGGTGTGGAGGCGTATTGGACGGACAGTGAGGTGTATCGGTGCAAAGGCGGCAATCAGCAACTGGCGCTCAAGCTCGCTGAAGCGATCGGCGAGGAGCGTGTCGTGACCGGCATGCCGGTGACTCGACTGGAGCAAACGCAAAGCGGAATGCTACTGACTTTCCGTGACGGACGACAGATTGAATGTGATGAAGTGGTGGTGGCGATCCCCCCCAGCACGTGGTTTCACATTGAGTTCAACGGATTACTCGGACTCAAGCAGAGTCCTCAGATGGGCTGCAACGTGAAATACCTTACGCACCTCAAAAAGCGTTTCTGGCTGGACGCCAGAATTGCTCCGGACAGCCTGACGGATGAAATGATCAGCATGACGTGGGATGCCACGGACGGGCAGAATGGAGAAGGCGATGTCTGCCTGACCGCGTTCAGCGGCGGAACTGCAGCACGGCAGTGCATGAGCTACACGGAACAGAATGCTCGCGACAAAGCGTATACGGAAATGTATGAAAAGCTCTATCCGGGATACACCCAGCAATTCGTGGATCAGCGATTCATGGACTGGCCGAAGCGAGCATTCACGATGGCGAGCTATTCATTCCCAGCTCCCAATCAAGTGACGACCCTCGGGCCGAAGCTCCGCGAGGGCACAGGGCGGATTCATTTTGCAGGGGAACATTGCTGTTACAAATTCGTGGGCTACATGGAAGGTGCGCTCAACAGCGGCGCAAGCCTGGCGAAGCGCATGGCCGTGCGTGACGGGTTGGTGAAGGATGATTCACGCCCTGCAAGTCAAACCGCGCCTCTGCCGATGCCGACACACTAGTTTCGTGCCGCTCAGTTGTGG
>DASZQE010000263.1:0-4432 GCA_035550175.1 Phycisphaerales bacterium
GGAATGCCGCACAATCCGAACCCGCCGACCGCAAGCGTCATCCCATCCTTGACGATTCCCCGCAGCGCTTCCGCAGGCGATGGCATCACTTTCTTCGTCATTCCGCATGCATCCTCATGTTCAGAAATCCGTTGGGTTGTCGCGTTGTTCCCATGCAACCGGTTATGAATACCGCACCCACTTGATCAGTTCAAGAATTGAAGGCGGTTTCCCGGTCATCAGCACACCCACGCGGAACACTCGTGCTGCGAACCACACCAATCCAACGACGCAGGCGTAGCCCCACACCAATGAAGCTGCAATCTGCCACGTCGGCACACTTTCCTCTGACACGATGCGGAGAATCATCGCAAACGGAATGGCCGGCGGCACGAAGCTGCAGACCATCGCCACCGTTCCGTTCGGCGATTGCGATATCGGCATCCACAGCATCAACGGAACCATCAGAATCATCATCACCGGCATGATCAGGGTGTTCGCTTCGCGGACATCAGACACCGCGCTGCCTACCGCCGCCATGATGCTTGAGATCATTGAATAGGCCATGATGAAGTACAGCCCCAGGTACACCAGGTGCATCCACTGCACAACATCTGAAAAAAGTGCCAGAGCAATCAGGGATCCGACGCCGAGCGATGAATAAATCCCCACGATGACAAGGCCGACGGCTCCGTATCCGAGAATCTTTCCTGTCATCAACTGCATGGGGCTGACCGCGCTGAGCAACACTTCCATCACCTTGTTGGATTTCTCCTCGATCGTCGAAAGCATCAACGGCTGACCTGCGGAAAAGGCGCCGATCCAGATAAGCATCATGAACACCATGGGGATCAACTGGGCACGCAACTCGTGCATCTGTTCATTCGCTTCCTTTTCGCCGCCGCCGACCTGGCTTCGCGTCGTCTCCGATTCCGGAGCTCGCATCATCTCCATCGCGTCATCCCCGCCGATGCCCGTGGCCTCTGCACGAACCCGCACCACCGCGCTCGCCAGATGCCTTTCGAGTTTCTTCACGTTGTTGCTGTCGATCTTCTGGTTCACAAAGAGCTGAAACGAACGCTCATCCGGCGCGTCCGGTTCTTTCGGCAACGGCTTGAACACAGCATCCTGGAACTGCGCGAGCCCCAGCAGTTCCCCGTTGCGTACCTGATTTTTCAACTGTTCGATGTCCGCGCCTTCCTCCGCGTGCTCCACCGTGACATTCACTTCCCCTCGCTGGCCGATCTGCGGCGGCGATCCTGCGCCCATCATTCCGGGATTCTGTCGCATCGCGCGATCAACTGCCCGCTCTTCAGGCCCGGGTTCGTTCTTGCCTGCGCGGGCTCTGTCCATTTCAAGCTGCGCCGCTTCGACGATGGCGGTGTTCGGCGAAACGATCACGATCTTTCCGATCAGCGCAGGTTCCTTGTGATTAACCATCACCACCGCCGCAAGTACGCCGACCCCGATGATCAATACCGGCAATCCGAAGATCGCCAGCAGAAACACCGGCCGCATCACCGTCTGTTTGAACTCGCGCAAGGCCACGGTCATCACCTTAGACATGGCTCAGCTCCTCGCGGGCTTGTGCGGCCGCTTCTTCTCCACGATCGCTACGCACCAGCCTCACAAAGACTTCCTCCAGACTCAGTTGCCGAAGTTCAATGCTTCGCACGGGTTCTCGTTCAACGATCCGTTTCATTACTTCATGCCGGTCCACGCTCTCTTCCACCTGCACTTCCATTCTCGTTGAATCCGCCACACGCCGAACATTCTTGATGCCTGCGATTCCATCAACGTCGAATCGGCCGTTCAGCGGTTCAACCATGATCGTCCTTGGATCGAACTGCGCTCGAATCTCTTCCAGCGTGGAGTCCAGCAGTTTCACGCCCTTGTTGATCAGCACGAATCGATCACAGATCTGTTCCGCCTGAAACAGCACGTGTGTCGAAAACACCACCGTCTTGCCTTGTTGATGGAATTCCTGGATCAGCTTGTTCAGCAGTGCGGCATTCACCGGATCAAGCCCCGAAAACGGCTCATCCAGAATCAGCAGGTCCGGGTCATGAATGATCGCCGCCAGAAACTGCACCTTCTGCTGCATCCCCTTTGAGAGTTCCTGACACTTCTTTTTGATCACTCCGGGCAGTTCAATTCGCTCAAGCCAGTGCTTCACCCGTCTTTGGCATTCTCGCCCGTCAACGCCTTTGAGCTTTGCGACGTATTCAAGGTACTCGCCTACACGCATTTTCCGATACAGCCCTCGCTCCTCCGGCAGGTATCCGATTCGATCTTTCCGGTGCAGCGCATCAGACCCCAGGACATCAATCGCTCCGCGATCCGGATAGATGATCGACATGATCATTCGGATCGTTGTGCTCTTGCCCGCGCCGTTCGGTCCCAGAAACCCGCACACACACCCCATCGGCAGCTTCAGATTCAGATCGTTCACTGCCACATTGGATCCGAATGTCTTGTAAACCGAGTCTATGGTGATGGCGTAATCTGACACTGTGTGCCGCTCCCAATGGACATGCCGAAATGCGCACGATCCCCTCGCTTATTGGGGAATGTACCGCATTCCTTGCACATGCGTCGAGGCGACACCATCGAAGGCTGCTTACGGCTTGCTCGGCTGACTGGCCGCTGGTTGCGTTGCAGGCAGCGATCCGGGGGGCAGATCCGCGGGAATCTCGATGGCTCCATCAGGAACCGTATTCACTTCAAACTCGTTGATGTGAATCGTTGACGGCTTCGCGTCATCAATGGCATGAGTCATCGTGGTGAACATCTTGTAACCGTTGAAATCCTTCCAGTCACCAAGCGTCACTCTTCCGCTTGTGAAGATGATCGGCCCGCCGCGGATCAATTCAAATCCCAGGCATAGCCCCGTTTCTTTGTCGATGTGAACAATGGTGATTTCATCGTCCATCTCCGTGCAACTGAGTTTGTAGCAGGGACGCCCCTCAAACGTTCCGTCGTCAACGGTCTTGATGTCCTTGAAATAGGTCCACATGTTCCTGAGCACGTTCGGCAAGTCGATGTACAGCCGCATGTCTCTCAGTTGTTGCGCCTGAACAGTGCCGGCCTGTCCCACCGCATTTCGGTACCAGCAAATGTGATCGACGATTCCCATGACCTCAACGAGGTCCTTTTCCGCAGCGTGTTCTGTCTGAACAAACAGCAGTCGATCGTCGCCGATGGTTTTGACATCCCAGTCAAATTCGCCGTACTGCGATGAAATGTGAGTCGTTGTGTGTGTTGACTTGACTGCGTCAAGTTTCTCTTCCCCACCCATCGCATTCCTGAGCCGCTTCAAAAGCTCCTTCGCAGGCGGGTACACATGCGAATAGTCCGGAGCTGATGCTGGTGCCGTTGCGCTGAGCTCGCTTGATGGAGCACTCTGCTGAATCGGTGGGGTATTCTGACTCGTCAGGGCTTCTTGGTCTTCAGCTCGCGCGTGGATCGGTTGCTCAAGAAGCTGTCCCGTTGCCAGAAGCGCAATGGCAAACCCCAGAGGCATGAGGAAACTCACTCTTTTCAGTTCTCCGTGTCGCATAAGGCGATCTCTCCTCAAGTTCAAATATGCCCGCCATCTTGTTCCGGGACACTGAAAAACGCCCCACAGTCGCGTCCATTGCCCCTTCAATCGGAATGAACTGAAAGACCATCAATCTGTCTTCAAATTCCCATTTCCTCCTCAGGTACATACTTTAGATCAGGCACTGATCCATCCGAACTTCACTGAGCCGAATAGCTGGACTAGTATATCCATTCATCCGGATAAATGGTTGATAGTGCACCTTTCCTGATATACCATCCCCCCGAATGTCTTCCCAGATTCTCAAACACATGCAATCCCGTCTCCTGATTGTGGATGGCTCGATGGGAGCCACTATTCAGCAGATGCCGCTCTCCATCGAGCGCGATTATCTCGGCCGCGAAAACTGCGTCGATGTGCTCGTCAAGAGTCGTCCCGACATCATTCAATCCATTCACGAAGGATTTCTTGCTGTCGGGGCAGATGCCGTTGAAACCGATACGTTCGGTGCAAATCGCCTCGTGCTCAGCGAGTTTGATGCAGAGCTCGCCACATGGTCGTACGAGCTCAACAAGACTGCGGCTGATATCGCGCGTGCAGCCTGCCGCAAGTTTCACTCTTCAGACAAACCACGCTACGTCCTCGGTTCGATGGGACCAGGCACCAAGCTCATCACACTTGGCAACACGACGTGGGATCAGATGCTTCAGAGCTACACCGAGCAGGCGCTTGGCCTCATAGATGGCGGTACCGACGCCTTCATCATCGAGACTTGCCAGGATCTTCTTCAGGTCAAGTGCGCCATGAATGCCTGTCTGGATGCGATCAAGCAGCGCAATCGCTCCGTGAACGAAATTCCCATCATGGTTTCCGTCACCATGGAAACATCCGGAACCATGCTTCTTGGCTCCG
>DASZQE010000264.1:0-9807 GCA_035550175.1 Phycisphaerales bacterium
TGACCCTGGGGTACTGGATTGGAGTATGAGGGAGGTCAGCCGACTCCCGTGACGGATCGGCAGATTAGGAAGGGATTTATGATGCGGCATAACCATGAGGGCGTTTTGAGCAAGGTGAGACTCCTTGCGGGGATCAGCGACGAGAAATCGCGCGATGAGGATGTTTCAGCAGGAAAGTTTGCAGCGGGACTTCTGCTGTGCGGCGTAGCGTTGTGGATGCTGGCTGCGTCAGCAAGCGCGGCGGAGGGAACCCGAGGCACGGTGCATCAAATCAAGTCATATGGAACGCCGACGACGATGGCGGATGAGCAGGGGGACAATGGCGACAGCGACGGCAATCATTCGGACACGCAGCCGGCCTTGACCGGCAATGACCTTGGCACCAGCGGCCCGAGCGCAGGCGGTCAATCGCCTGACGAGTTGCTGAATCTTCCACCGTTGCCGATTGTGCAGCCGCTTCCGTACAAGATTCTTGTCGCGGAGAAGCCGTCTTCCACGGTGAAGCAGAAATATGCGAGCCACAAGGCGGGTGACATCGTGGTGTTCTACACACAGGATATTGATCCGGGGAATGTGGGGGCATTCAACGCGCAAGGACAGGCGAAACTCACAGGCGAAGTGAATTCGTTCGTGCCGGACGTACATTACAAAGGATTGATTGTGCTGGACTGGGAGGGTGCTGCGTATCAGAACCTGATTGCGAACCCCGGATCGCAGATGCAGAAATCCACGATGGCGGAGTACATCAAGGCGACCCAGTTTGTGCGGCAGATGCGCCCGCAAGCAAAGGTTTCGGTCTATGGCGTACCACCAGCGCGATACTGGAATCGCGACGAGAGCTGGGTTGCGTTGGCGGAAAGCGTGAAGCCACTGATTCAGCAATTGGATTGCTTGTGTCCGTCGATCTATGACTTCTATGCCAATGCGCAGAATGATGATTTCGCGGAGGCGAACAAGGCTTACGCCAAGGACAATGCGCGACTGGCGTTGCAGATGGCGGAAGGCCGCCCTGTATATCCATTTGTGTGGCCGAGATATCACGATTCAAATCAGTCATGGGGCATGCGACTGATCCCCCGGAGTGAGTTCAAGGCGCTGGTGACAGCAATGGCGCAAGCGGAGGTTGACGGGCGGTACATCAACGGCGTGGTGTGGTGGGGCGACGACAAGATGCTGCGATACGTTTACCACCATCCTCCTGAGGACGAAACCAGCGCGGAATACGCCAACTGGAAGAAGATCAAGAAGCTGTTCAAGAAGGAAATCCCGAGTGACGTGAGCGAATCGAAGTTCTTCAATGACACCCACACTCTGGTTCTGAAGGACTTGAAGACATCGCTGATGACGATTCCCGAACCGCCTGCGGAGTGAACGCTGCAGACTCCTGGTTCAACAAGAAAGCCCGCGGCCAGAAGCCGCGGGCTTTTCAACTTGACGGGTTGTCGATGCGATTTCAGTTGTGCTCAGCCAGTGCGGGTTCAGGGGCGCAGTAGCAAGAAGCGGGCGGCGTCACGTCGGCGCGTTCCCAGGCCTTGAGGCGCAGAGGCTTCAATGTGTCGGCTTCATCCACCTTGTTCTGGCCGAGCAGAGATTGTTCGAGCCCAAGCAGGGACCAGGCGTTGTCGGGGTGCTGGACAAGATCGGCGCGGTAGACGGATTCGGCTTCTGCATAACGATGATCGGCCACGAGCAGCGCGCCGAGCGCGTGACGGACGGGCAGGAGCCAACCGGGCGGTTCGTCGTAGACGAGTTGGTCTTCCTGCTCAACAGCAGCGCGGAGCGAGACGAAGGCCTGGTCGCGATTTCCCTGATGGAAGGCGAGTTCGCCGGCAGCCATCCCGCGAGCGAGCTTGAGAATGTCTTGTGCGGGATTGTTGCCGACGAGCCAATCATCGGTGATCTGCGCGGAAATCGAATCGAACTGCTCGAGTTCCTTGGCGGCTTCATCGGTTCGGCCGAGGTTGGCGAGCGCGACGGTGCGAGCATAGCGGCGCATAGCGCGAGCAAGGAGACGTTCGGCGGACGGTTCGGGCCAGTCGAGGATGTCATTCCACTTGCCGAAACGAATCTGGACCTCGAGCGTAGTGATGGTAAAGCCGTCGGCGAGCTTGAGATAATCGGAAAGGAACTGAGGCGGAATGTCGCGCTCGATGCGACGAGCGGAATCGATGGCGAGCTGGTAGCGGCCTTCCATCATGGCGGCGTAGGTGAGGAAGTGGACATTGTGAATGAAGTACAGGCTGTAGAAATGCGGGGGCGGTGCGAGGGCGAAATACGCTTCATCGGCCTTGATGGCGCGCTGATTGGCGATGACGGCATCGTTGTAATGGCCGATGCGGAGATCGATGTGCGATGGCATGTGGGTGAGGTGGCCTGAGCCGGGGACGAGATTTCGAAGACGATCGGCGGACGCGACCGCACGCTGCGGATTGTTGGAAGCTTCCACTGCGTGAATGTAGAAGTGATTGGCGCCGGGATGATCGGGGTGTTCCGCAATCGTGGATTCGAGCACGGAAATGATTTCGTTGATGCGGCCCTTGGGCTGGCCATCGTGCGTCCAGTAGTCCCACGGCTGGAGGTCCATCAGTGATTCTGCGAAGAGGGCGGAGATGTCGGGATCATGGGGGAAGGATTTGTGGGCCTGTTCCATAGCGTCGGCGTAGGCCTGATCGAGGGGCTTGCGATCTTCGGGTGCAGGCCAGGCGTAGCGTTTAGCAACGGCGCGGATGAGGGCTTGTTCGGCGAGCGATGCGTGGTCGATTCGCTTGAGGGCCTCCTGAGCACATTTGTAGCCTTCGCGGGATTGCTCCTCGGTCATCACAGGATTGTTGATGTGCAAACCGTGAGCGTAGGAAGCTCCCCACCAGGCCATTGCGCAGTCTGGATCAAGGGCTGCGGCCTGGAGGAAGGAACGGATGGCTTCATCGTGATTGAAGCCATAGAGGAGCTGCATGCCTTGGTCGAACCACTTCTGGGCTTCAGGAGACTTGGTGGAGATGGGGCGTGAATAAGCGCCGAAGCCGGGGTATTGGCGGGCGGCGACCGCGTTGACCTGTGCGGAGGAAGACCCCCCACTGCTCTTTGTAGTTGAAGCGCAGGCGGTGAGATGCAAGAGGGAAACAGCGAGCAAGAGGTGTGAGAAGTGGCGGAGTTTCATTGCTGAGCTCCTTTGAAAAGCGATTCCGGGACGATGAGCAAAGGATTTGATTGACGCGACAGAACATCGTGTTGCGAGTGGTCCGCAAAGAATAAAGCGCGAGTGCGGAACGGGATAGTTCCGCATCGCGCTTTGGGGACAACGTACAGAATGCGTTGCTTAGTAACGGTAGTAATCGGGCTTGTAGGGGCCTTCGACGGCAACGCCGATGTAGTCGGCCTGCTGCCTGGAGAGGGTTGTGAGATGTGCGCCAAGCTTTTCGAGATGCAGACGGGCGACCATTTCATCGAGCTTCTTGGGAAGCACGAAGACATCCTTGCCGTAGTTGGCGGCGTTCTGGTGGAGTTCGATCTGAGCGAGCACCTGATTGGTGAAGCTGCTGCTCATGACGAAGGAAGGATGACCGGTGGCGCACCCAAGATTGAGGAGTCGGCCTTCGGCGAGAATGATGACGGAATGGCCGTCGGCGAATTTCCACTCATCGACCTGGGGCTTGATGTTGACGCGCTTGACGCCGGGGACCTTGGCAAGGCCAGCCATGTCGATTTCGTTGTCGAAGTGACCGATGTTGCCGACGATGGCGTTGTGCTTCATCTTTTTCATGTGCTCGGCAGTGATGATGTTGTAGTTGCCGGTGGCGGTAACGAAAATGTCGGCGGTGGCAAGCACATCTTCAAGCGTGACGACCTGGTAGCCATCCATGCAGGCCTGCAGAGCGCAGATGGGATCGATTTCCGTGACGACGACACGGCACTGCTGACCGCGGAGGGACTGAGCACACCCCTTTCCGACATCACCGTAACCGCAGATGACCGCGACCTTGCCGGCGAGCATGACATCGGTGGCACGCATGATGCCATCGACGAGCGAGTGACGGCAGCCATAGATGTTGTCGAACTTGGACTTGGTGACGGAGTTGTTGACGTTGATGGCGGGGAAGAGGAGGGTGTTGTTCTTGGCCATCTGGTAGAGGCGATTGACGCCGGTGGTGGTTTCCTCGGAGACGCCGCGGATTTCCTTGGCGAAGGGCACCCAGAACTTCGGATTGTGGTTCTGAAGGTCGCCGAGAAGCGTCAGGATGATGGCGAACTCTTCGGATTCCGCGGTGGATGCGGCGGGGACGCTGCCGGAGTTGTTGAACTCAAGGCCTTTGTGGATGAGGAGGGTTGCGTCGCCGCCGTCATCAAGAATGAGGTTGGGGCCCTTGCCATCGCCCCAGTGAAGGGCCTGGAAGGTACACCACCAATATTCTTCGAGCGTTTCACCTTTCCATGCGAAGACGGGAACACCCATGGGATTTTCCGGCGTGCCGTTGGGGCCGACGGCGATAGCGGCGGCGGCATGATCCTGTGTGGAGAAAATGTTGCACGAAGCCCAGCGGACTTCGGCGCCGAGATCGACAAGCGTTTCGATGAGGACAGCGGTCTGGATAGTCATGTGCAGCGAGCCGGTGATGCGGGCGCCCTTGAGCGGGTTCTTGCCGGCGTATTGCTTTCGGAGAGCCATGAGTCCGGGCATTTCATGCTCTGCGAGCTCAATTTCCTTACGGCCGAAGCGAACGGTTTCGGCGGAGAGATCCTTCACCTTGAAGGGGAGTTTCTTGAAGTCGGGAAAGAGCGTGAGGCTGGTGTTCATGAAGGTGGAGGAGGATGCAGAAGCGGGCTTGGCGGGGGCTGCGACAGTCACTGGTAGAGACTCCTTCAAATGGCGAAGAAAGATGGGAACAGGGCGGGTATCAGCGATGAAGGGAAAATAGCCTTCGAATAGGGTATCTGAGCATTCATCCGTTCATCCGGATATATTGTAGGAAGACTTGCTGGGTTCGCAAGGCGAGGCGAAAAAACTTGCTTTTTGAGGCATTCAGGGGGGATTCAGATGAAAAATCCCGTACAGGCCGACGCGAGTTATTGGTCGTGGTGGGATGCAGGTTCAATCAAGCAACCGGTGCCGCAATGTCGAGCGGTTGCGGCGGGTTGACGGGTTCGACCGCCTGTTGATCGAGCTTGCCGAGGCGTCGGAGTTCGGGAATCCAGAAGCACATGCCGATGACGACGAGGATGGTGCCGACGCCGCCGATGACCACGGAACCGACGGAACCAACGAGCTTGGCGACGGCGGTGGATTCAAAGCCGCCGAGTTCGTTGGAAGATTCGATGAAGACCGTGTTGACTGCTGCGACGCGGCCACGAAGACGATCGGGCGTGCGAACACTGACAAGGACGCTGCGGACCACGACGCTGACGTTGTCGAAGGCGCCGAGGGTGGCGAGCGCGAGGAGTGAGAGGACGATGTTGCGAGAGACGCCGAAGACGATTGTACACACGCCGAAGCCGGCAACGGACCAGAGAAGTGTGGGTCCGGCTTTCTTGAAAGGACCGCGCAAGGCAAGGATAACCGCCATGACAAGCGCGCCGACGAACGGTGCGGACTTGAGGGCACCGAGACCGACGGGACCGACGTGGAGAATGTCAGCGGCGTAGACGGGCATGAGCGCAGTCGCGCCGCCAAGGATGACGGCGAAGAGGTCGAGCGCGATGGCGCCGAAGACCGCGCGTTCGCGGTGCATGTGACGAATGCCTTCAAGCATGCCGGGAAGCAACACCTTCGGCCGGACGAGTTCCCAAATGGTTTTGGCGGACTCAGATTTGTCACGAGCATCAATGTGCGGGTGAATGAATGATGCGGTGAAGGCGAAGCCGGTGCTGGCACAGGCGGAGAAGGCGTAGACAGGCCACGCGACTTTTGTGATGGCGATGATTCCGCCGGCGAGCATTGGGCCGATGATTGCAGCGGCTTGAAAGACACCGCTATTCCACGTGAGTGCGTTGTGAAAGGCGGGAGCGGTCGGTCCGCCTTCAATGATCTGCGGGAGCAGACTTGAACGGCTTGGCCCATTAAAGACACGAGCAAAACTGGTGCAGGCGATAAGGGCATACATCAACCAGATTCCGTGTCCGCCTTCGCCGAGGTAGTCGTGTTCCCATGCGAACGAGCCCAGTGCAAGCAGAACGCTCGCGAGCGCGAAAGCGATCTGGGTGGCGACCAGCGCATTTCGGCGGTTGACAAGATCGACGATTCGACCTGCAGGCAGGGAGAGGGCAATGACGGGAAGCGCGCGGGCGAGGCCCATGAAGCCGAGCGAGAGGGGATCGCCGGTGCGGGCGTAAAGTTCCCACCCGAGCGCGGTGGCCTGCATCTGAAGGCCCATAGAGGCAGGCATCCAACCGGTGGCGAAGAGGCGGTAATTGCGTTGCTTGATGGCGGCGAAGGGATCGTGCCGGGAAATTGCAGACATTGAGGTGAGTGAGGATATCCCTCATGCGCGCGGAAGTGGAGCGTGGCGGATTGATGAAGTGAATCCGTGGGGGAGAAGGGCTATTTCCCGCCGCCAAAATCGCACCAGGGCTGACCGAACTGCTGGTAGTCCACGAGTGTGACGTTGCCGGGTGTATCGATGTCGATGACGTATTGCTTGTGGCAGTCGCAGCCGTCAAAGCAATCAAAGAAGCCGTCATCGATGCTCCAGCGCCAGGAGCCGGAGATCAGGAGGCTGGGCACCCAGAAGTTTTCGCCGCCGACAAGACTGTTGGGGTCGGCGGAAGAGATTTCGGGCGCTTCGGCGAAGATTGACGCGAGACGAACGACATTGACGTGCCCGGCAAAGGTGATGACGTAGTAGTCGGTGCCGCCGAAGGAGAAGAGCAGTGATTCATCGGTGACCTGATAGTAGGTTTTCAGGCACTGGTAGTTTTCGTGCGAAAGACTTTGCGTGACACTGACGATGAGTTGATTGGGAGCCCACGCAGGCGTGTGAGTCTGGTCGGCGAGATCTGGATATGCAGCGCGGATCAGCGAAAGATCGCGCACGATGCGATCGTAAGTTGATTGCGGAAGCAGCAGCGGACCGGTTGAGCCGAGGAATTCGAGGCCGATCTGCTCCGCTTCGGCATTGGGGAAATCGGCCTGATACTGGAAGGTGCATTGACCCCAGGAGAGGATGACGGAGGTAAGGTCATCGATGTTGACCTGGTTGTCGCCGTTGGTGTCACCGGCGCATGGTGATGGGTTGCAGGAGCCCCATCCGAGAATGACCGCAGTGAGATCATCAATGTTCACGGAGCCGGAACAATCGAGATCGGCAGGACAGGGATGAGCGGCGCGAGCGGTTGCGGGTATGAGGATCGAGCCCAAAACGGCGACGAAAAGCGAACGGATCGTTGATCTATGAAACATGGGATTGCTCCGATGTGAGAAGAATTTCTCGGGCTTCAAGAATGGAATGTAACTCACACACAGATCGAGGCTGCGGAAAATTGCGGAGTTCTCGAGAAATCAGAAGAGACGAAGCGTGGAATCGCCTGCGAATGAATATGAATGCGGGCGTTGGTTCTGAATGTTGATTCCGAACAATCGCCAGTGCATGGGCATTCGGAATTTCATGCGCAGGCGTTCGAGGCGAGTGAATGAATGCAGCATGTGATTGGCAGACGGCGAATCTGCGGACGACTTCTGCCACGATGCAAGGATGTTCTGCCAGGCCCGGGCGCGCAGAGATCGGCGGATATGCACGGGATCAATGCCGTACCAATCGGGTGATGGAATCACTGTGTGAACATGCTCGCGGTCGGCAAGTTTTTGGAGTTCGTTGAAAATCTGGTTGGCGTGCGAGATGGCCGTCTTGAAGTTGATGTTGCGACGGGGGTAGATGAGCGTACGCACGAGCAGGAAAGTTGCAGGATTGAGACGGTTGATGCGATCAATGGGCGGAAGCGCGAGAATGATTTTGGCGTTGAGGGAATGAAGGCGACGGATGAGTTCGGAAGTCCACTCGATGATCTGAACAGGCGGGACGTTGTAGAGGATGTCGTTGCCGACGTCGGTGAGGAGCGCGAAGGTTTCGCCGGCGAATTGATGCGCTCGATCGGCGACAAGGAGTTCCCAGAGTCGAGACTGAAGCATGCCGGGGATTGAGCGGCCGAAGACAGAGGACCAGGTGCCGAGGGAGCGGCCTCGGCCGACGGCAGCGAAGACGTCCATGGGCCCTGCGATGATTGAGCGTGCGGCGGAAAGAACGTGCGGAAGGCCGATGGCGAGATTGGAAGCGCCGAGGAGGATGACGCGGGAACGGGCAGGTAAGGCAGCGCTCGGCATAGTGCGAGTGTAGATGCGAGCATGGTGAATTTGGCTGCTGAATTACCGGACGCAGTCCGAACGTTCGATTCGTGCAATACTGATGCGTCAATTCAGATTGAAGAGATGAGGATTTTTGATGCCTCTGTGCGCAGGAGAACGTATTGTCTGGAACTGGCGATAGCGTCCGGCGGGAAACTCGAGAACGTTGGTTGATAGCAGGAGCGAGGAATTTGAAGACGTTGATGCGATGGAGTGTTGGCGCCGGAGTGTGCGCGGCGATTGGGTGCGGAGTCGTGCAGGGGGGAACCATCACGCTGCAGTGCGACAAGGATGCGACGTTGTATGAGACCGCAACCGGCAACCTCGCAAACGGGTCGGGGGAATATCTTTTTGCAGGCAAGACGAACACAGCGGGCCTGCGGCGCGCGCTGTTGCACTTCAACCTGGGAACATCCATTCCAGCCGGGGCCACGATCAACAGTGCGACGCTGACGCTGCACCTGTCCAAGACGGCGTCGGATTTTCAACCTGCGCCGCTGCATCGGATGCTGAATCAGTGGTCGGAAGGTCCATCGAACCCGAACGGGAACGAGGGTCAGGGGACGGTTTCATTGACGGGCGACGTGACGTGGATTCACCGGACGTATTCATCGGTGCTGTGGGCGACACCGGGCGGAGAGTTCGTGAGCAACCCGAGCGCGATCGGATCGGTGGGGTTTGAGAACATCGCCTATTCATGGAGCTCGCCGGGCATGGCGGCAGACGTTGCGGCGTGGCTGGCGAATCCGTCAACGAATTTCGGATGGGTGTTGATGGGCAACGAAACTTTTGACGGCGGCGCGAAGCGGTTTGACAGCCGATCGGGACCGTCGGCAAACCGGCCGACGCTGACGATTGTGTACACGCCTGCGCCGGTGGGAGACGTCACGGGCGACGGCATTGTGAACATTGATGATTTGACGGCGGTGATTCTGAACTGGGGGAATTGCCCAGTTTCGCAGCCATGCGGAGCGGACCTGACACACGACGGTGTGGTGAACATTGATGATTTGTCGGCGGTGATCCTGAGCTGGAGCGCGTGAGTTATCGGGGTTGAAACGAGTGCAGGTGAGGCACATCAGCGAGAAAACTCGGGATTTTTGCGGGGAACAGGCGGGCGTGAGACATACTTGCTTGTGAAAGCGTGATGCGCCGCGTGCTGTGGCCGGCCATCCACAAAGCAAGAAGGATGAGAGAAGATGAGCAAGTCTGGAGTGTGCGGAACGATTCTTCCGCTGATTGCGGTGACCGCTGTCATATTCGCCGGCGAAGCGCGCGGAACCACGGTTTCATTGACTGCCGGACATGACACCACGCTATACGAAGATCCGGCAGGCGCGCTGGGAAACGGAGCGGGGGCCTATGTATTTGCGGGTCGGACGAACACGCCGACATTGAGGCGAGCGCTGTTCTGGTTTGACGTGCAGTCAGTCGTGCCGGATGGCGCGGTGATCACGAATGCGTCGCTGGTGCTGCAT
>DASZQE010000265.1:0-3044 GCA_035550175.1 Phycisphaerales bacterium
TGTGCCGTCAATCGGCAGCGCATCCGCCCAGTGAACTTCAACCAGTCGATCCGACGGGTCCGTGTGATACACACCCGCTGAATCCAGCGCCTCGAAGATCATCTGGCAAAGCTGCACGATGCCGTGCCCGAAATGCTCCCGCTTGCGCTTCACCTTGTTGATCAATCCGATCAGGCTCACGCGCATCGCGTTTTCGCTCGTCAGGTTCCCGATCCTCGATTCAATGTGTCCCGCCGCAGCAGGCGTCACCCCGCTCGCACGGTCCATCGCATCCCGCAGCTCTTGAATGTGCGCTTCCTCGCTCGGACTTTCCGAGTCGCCCCCGAACGATTCAATCGATGCGTCCGGATTGTCCGTCACCCACATCTGCCCCGGCCCCACAGGCCGATCCGTGAATCCGTCAATCCCTTTGCCCAGCCACATCCGGAAACTCTGCATCGTCACGCGGTTTGCTCGATCTGACAGCCGCGTGTTCAGTTCGTCCTGCAAGGGAATCAGTGGCTCAACATCGCTCAAGCCCGAATAATGGAACGGCTGCGGCAGATTCTGAATATGCACCAGCGGAATTCGCCCCAGGGTGTTCCTGCCTTCCGCCACCAGCTCATCATTTTCATAACGCTGCCAATGCTCACCCGACAGAATTTCCGTCACCGCCGCCTGTTGCATCTTCAACGGCTCTCGCACCCCAGGCGATTCCTGCGAAGACGCTCCCTTCATCGTGCTGCGCGATGACCGCGCAAAGCGGATCACGTAGCAATCCACCTTGCGGAAATCATCCGGATTCAGAATCGGAAATGCTCGGGGGGCCTCAACGGTCTCAATGGCGAGCATTGCGGCCGATCGCTCAGCCGCTGCGTCAATCATGGTCTTAGACCAGGCGTCCCCGAGCGATGGATCGCGCCCCGCTGCTCCGCCGGCTTGCCCCGGAATGTTCAAGCCGTTCGGAGTTTCCACGCGGAGCAGAAAATCAACGTGTCCGTAAATCGCCGCGAGCAGCGCTGCCGTTTGCCACAGAATCGGCCCGCCGTTGGCTCGAATCACGGCTTCAAGAATCGTCTCAATCGCAGCTTGCGTCTCCGGATCCGATGCACGCGAAAGAATGCGCACCGGCTCGGGGAACATGAAGTCAATCAGCGCGTGAACGCGCCACATGATGTCGTTCTCAACCACGACCTCACGTTGATAACGATCGTCTCGCAGAAGTTGATAAATCTCCGTCAACCGAGCCGGCAACCCGACGCATTGCGCCGGGGCGCTTGTGGAGCCGCCTTCGATCGTCGGTTCGGAGAGCCAGTTGCGGTAATACCTCCATAAGCGTGAGAGCCGCGGCTGGGTCCCCGCCTCGTGCTCATGGATCAGCACGTTCAGCAACGTCTCGTCAATGCCCAGCGGGGCAAATGGCTCCAGTTGAAAACTCAATCGCCACCTCCTCGACGCCGTCATGTGCCCTCTGGCAGATGATTCGCTTGCGTCTCTGACCTCGGGCCGATGTCCTTTCTGGTGCGCGCAGCTTCACGCCCCGTCGTGCGGATTCCTCAATTGCGTACGTTCAACAGCGCTGAATTCTTTTCAAATTCTGTTTCCCACAGTCTTCCCCGCGCGCACATCATCGTTCAGTGTCGTTTCCCCCATCCTCCCCTCACGCCGTCCTCCGCTCTTGCCGTATACAATCGCTTCACAATGCCCCAGCAGGAACCGGCGAATCCCTCCGGCTACACATTCACACCGCATTCCCGGAAATCCAAGTTCCGCCGGATGGTCACGCCCCTCACCATTCTGCTTGTGGCGATTCCCGTCATCTGGTGGGGTGTCAATCGTGACAACGCTCGCCGCGAGCAGATTCGTGAAAATATCCTCGCCCTGTGCAATTTGGCCGGCGAGCAGAAACTCAAGCCATCCGACGTCTACGCCTCAAATGAGTTCGTTCAAGCCGAAATCTACAGGCAGCTCATCGCCATGACCGCAAAGGATTGGAAGAAAAGCGCCGATACGCTCGCCATCTCCGTCGCGCATGGCGATCCTGCTCCGCATCCCGACTTGGCCGCCTCGCACACCGCGACCATCAGCATCGACAACACGCCTCGCATCGGCCTCCGCATTCAGTTCGATCCCTCCACGAATCGCCCCATGTTCACCGGATACTTCGACCCTCAAAGTGTGAGCAATTGACCCCGTCCCGGCCGCACTGCACACGACATCAAAAATACTCAACCCGATACCCCTCACCGACTCATGGACGTTTGGCTCAACGGAAAATTTGTCCCGCTTCAGAATGCTCAGCTCAGCGCCTTCGACGCCGGCATTCAGCACTCCATCGGCCTCTTCGAAACCATGCTCGCCGCAAACGGTCAGGTCTTCCGCGCACAGCATCACATGGATCGCCTCGCCCGCTCCGCTCGAGAGCTCGGCCTCTCCGACCGCCTCCGTATTCATCCGCTCATTCGTGCCCTCCACCTTGCCCTCGAGCACAATAAGCTCACTGATGCCCGCGTCCGCCTCACCATCACCGCAGGCGACACCCGCGCCTTGCTCCCGAATCAATCCAAATCTCCCGACCCCACAATCCTGATTTCCACTCAGCCGCCCACCACCTACCCGGACGCATTTTTCACCGCCGGCGTGCCCGTTGTCATTTCACAGGATCGCGAAAACCCTTTCTCAATGCTCGCCGGTCACAAAACCCTCAGCTACTGGCCGCGAATTCGCGCCCTTCAGCTCGCCGCTCGCTCTCAGGCCGCTGAATCGCTCTGGTTCTCCCTCTCCGGCCATATCGTCTCCGGATCTGTCAGTAACGTGTTTGTCATCCGAAACAACCACCTCCTCATGCCCTTCGCTCGCACGGATCAACTCCCCAACACCGCCATCGCTCCCGCGCTTCCCGGCATCACTCGCCAGGTCATCATCGAACTCGCCCGCGAATTGGAACTCCCATTCCGCTGCGAACTTCTCACCGGCGATGATCTGCTTTCCGCCGACGAAGTCTTCCTCACCAATTCCAGTTGGGGAGTCCTTCCCGTCATTCGTGTTCATGACAAATCCATCGC
>DASZQE010000266.1:0-2791 GCA_035550175.1 Phycisphaerales bacterium
GCGAAGTCACCGCAAGCAATGGAAAAATCATTCTGTTCATCGATGAACTGCACACGATTGTCGGCGCAGGCGCAGCCGAAGGCGCGGTCAGTGCCGGAAATCTGCTCAAGCCTGCGCTTGCACGCGGCGAGCTTCGCTGCATCGGCGCCACCACACTTGATGAATATCGTAAGCACATTGAAAAAGACGCGGCCTTCGAGCGGCGTTTCCAGCCCGTGTTCGTCGGCGAGCCCAGCGTGGAGGACACGATCGCGATTCTGCGCGGTCTCAAGGCCCGCTACGAGGCGCATCACGGCGTGCGAATTCAGGATGGCGCGCTCGTCACCGCAGCCACGCTCAGTCGGCGCTACATCGCTGACCGTTTTCTGCCGGATAAGGCCATCGATCTTCTTGATGAAGCCGCAAGCAAGCTCCGAATCGAAAATGACAGCATGCCTGCCGAGCTTGACGAGCTGCGCAGAAAGATCATGCAGCATGAAATCGAGCGAGAAGCGCTGAAAATTGAGAGTGATGCTGAAAGCAAGAAGCAGCTCGCGTCGGTTGAATCCGAATTGGCTGAGCTGAATGAGCAGTTCCGCAAGCTCAACGCCCAGTGGGAAGTCGAGAAGAATGAGCTCGATCAGATCAAGGCCGTGAAGGAAGAGATCGACCGCAAGCAGGTTGAGCTCGAACAGGCCCAGCGCCGCGGCGACTGGGAGACTGCTGCACGCATCCAGTACGGCGAAATCCGCGACCTGAACACGCGATTGAACAAAGCAGAACAAGCGCTGGCTGCTCGGCAGAAATCCGGCAAGTCACTCGTAAAAGAAGAAGTGGACAGCGAGCAGATTGCTGAAGTGATCAGTAAGTGGACCGGCATTCCCCTTGAAAAACTCGTGGAAGGTGAACGCCAGAAACTGCTCCGCATGGAAGAGGAAATCGAAAGGCGCGTCGTCGGACAAGACGAAGCCGTGCGCGCCGTGTGCGACGCAGTCCGTCGAAATCGCGCAGGTCTAGGCGAAGCCACCCGCCCCATCGGCAGCTTCCTGTTCCTCGGGCCGACAGGTGTCGGCAAGACTGAACTCTGCAAGGCTTTGGCCGAGTTCCTGTTTGACACCCAGGACGCCATGGTGCGCATCGACATGAGCGAATTTATGGAGCAGCACGCGGTGGCAAGGCTCATCGGCGCTCCTCCCGGCTATGTGGGTTACGAAGAAGGCGGACGACTGACCGAAGCCGTGCGCAGGCGCCCTTACTGCGTCGTCCTTTTTGATGAAATGGAAAAAGCCCACCCCGATGTGAGCAATGTGCTTCTGCAAGTGCTCGATGACGGTCGCCTGACCGATGGTCAGGGCCGGACCGTCGATTTCCGCAACACCATCATCGTGATGACCAGCAACATCGGCTCGTCCGCAATTCTGGAAATGGCTAACGGCGGCGCGATTGACGTGGAGATCGAAGCGCATGTGAAGGATCTCCTGAAGAAATCCATGCGCCCCGAACTGCTGAACCGGATTGATGAAACCATCATCTTCCATCAGCTCAACAGGGACCAGCTCAAGGGCATCGTCGAGATTCAGGTCGGTAACTTGCGGAAACGCATGACGGAGCGCGGCCTGACTCTGATCCTCACTGATGCGGCCAAAAAGGCTATCGCTGAAGAAGGCTGGGATCCCCAGTTCGGCGCTCGCCCGCTCAAGCGCGTCATCCAGCAGCGGATTGAAAACGCCATCGCCACTCGGATTTTGGGCGGCGAATACCGCTTCGGAGACCAGGTGACGGTGGATTACGATGGCAGGTCGTACACGTTCTCCAAGGGGAGCGGTGGCCCAGTGGACTCCGGCTCCGGTGAAGGCGAGGTGTACGAGGCAGAAGTGGTGTAAGACCTTCGTTCGTGTAAGGAATCTGACCACGCTGATGATCGACCCGAACATGAATCGTGTATCAGGAATACCTGACCGAGCGCAAACAGCATCAACGTGGCATTCGATTTTTCACGTAACATGATGCAAGACACATGGTTACGCAATGCCAAATGCGGCGACTTAATTCGTGTAATTCTGGCCATTTGGGATTTGCTGTTTGTAAAGGGCAGGGTAAATTTGATGTGTGGGTTCACAGGCCTTCGCCGGCCTAGGAAGAGTTGAGAGAGTTTCGCGCTGCCATACCGATTGGGGTTCCTGTAGAAGCCGACCGCAAGGTCGGTACGTTTTGCATCGATTTTTTGATGTGATCAACAGGAAGAGAAAAGGGAATGGACATGGCAGTGAGAAAGAATCATGTGGGACTGGCGGTCGGTGTTGGCATAGCCGCATCGCTGCTGGCGGGACAGGCACACGGTGGGATTGTCATCCTCGGCAATAGCGGTTGGCAGGCCGAGTGGGATGATTCTCTGAATTCGACGGTTGACATCGTCCTTGATGGTGTCACCTCAAACGCCGTATTCATCGAAAAATCTGTGCAGTTCACGCACGGTCCCGTAAATGGGATTTTCCCGGCGGTGGCAATCACTTTCCGTCAGTTGAATGCCTTCGCAGTCAGCAACATCGTGATCGACGATGAAATCCTTACAAACTCAACCGGCGTGGATTGGACCGACTTCCACATGCAGTTGGTTGATCATGGTGACGCACAATTCGATCCGGTCGCGACTGCGGCAAGCGGTGGCGGCGGCCCCATCGGTTGGTCAATCAACCCGTTCACCACTGCTGTCTTCAGTAACGATCTGACCACTCTCGACATTGCGGGAGGTGTCGTCACGAATGGCTCGATCTGGCGTCCCGGTCGGACCCCGACCGATGGCCAACTGTGG
>DASZQE010000267.1:0-5831 GCA_035550175.1 Phycisphaerales bacterium
CCTCTGACCTCTGACCTCTGACCTCTCTTCCTTCTCATGCGCATCTTTCAAAATCTTCGTGCGCGCCATGAAAGCCTTTGCCGAACGTGATCCGTCAGCTTGCCTGACTCCAGCCTCAGTTTCATTTCAAAAACGCATCCATTTCATCGCTGGTGCATAGTTGTCCATCCGCAAACGACCGATTCGGTGCTTCCAAAGCTTCATTCGCGCGCACAAATCTCGCCGAGCCATTCCAAAACCACTCTCTCATGCGCACATTCGCGCAACCCATACCTCAAATTCCTCAATCAATGCTCACATCGACTGCATTCCGCCCGTGCGCACATGTCGCGCTACTCAGCAGTCAGAACGCGCCGCGATTTTCCGGGAATCTCGATTACTCCGCCCCGCATATCATGGCTCCGAATGATCTGGCAGTCAGGCCCAATACTCGGCATCGAAACCTCCTGCGATGAAACCGCAGCCGCCATCGTCGCCCCCGACTCCGCAGGCCGCCCGTGTGTCCTTTCCAACATCATCGCCACCCAGCATGATCTCCACGCTCGTTACGCTGGTGTTGTTCCAGAAATCGCCTCCCGCGCCCACCTCGAAAAAATCACGCCCATCATTCGCGAATCCCTCGCCGCCGCGCGCATGAGCTACGCCGACTTGCGCGCAATCGCCGTTGGCAATCGCCCCGGCCTCATCGGATCGCTCCTTGTCGGCGTTTCTGCAGCAAAAAGCCTTGCATGCGCACTGGGCATTCCCCTGGTCGGCGTCGATCACGTCGCTGCCCATCTCCACGCACCTCTTCTCATCACCCAATCATCTCATTCTCCCAAAACTGACGATTCGCGGATCAAAGACGCAGTTGGCGACGATGAACATGCGAAATTTCCTGCGCTTGGATTGGTGGTGTCCGGCGGACACACTTCGCTGTTCTATCTTTCCGATCCGCTCACCATGCGTTTGCTCGGAAAAACCATCGATGACGCGATCGGTGAAGCGTACGACAAGGTCGCGACGATTCTGAATCTCGGGTATCCGGGCGGGCCGAAGCTGGATCAGCTGGCAGCGGAGGGAGGCGGAGATGCGAGTGCGTATGCGCTGCCGAGCGCGCCGCTGTCACGGGAGACGATGGATTTTTCATTTTCGGGATTGAAGACTGCGGTGTTGTACGCGGTATGCGGACATCCGGTTGGGCGCGGCGCAAGTGCGCGTTTTGAACGCGACGCTTCGCAGCTCAGTGATCGTGAGCGCGCGAATGTGGCGGCGAGTTTTCAGCACGCGGCATGCGCGATCATTGTTCGGAAAATGAAACGCGCGATGGAGTTTCTGGAAGAGACTGATGAGATGCGGCCGAGGATGTTGCTGGTGGGCGGAGGCGTGAGCGCGAACAGCCTTTTGCGGCTGAGACTTGCGGAGTTTGCAAAGGACCATGAAGTGGAATTGCGACTCCCTGTGATGGAATACTGCATGGACAATGCGGCGATGATCGCGGGGTACGGATTGGCGCGATTGCAGGCGGGAGAAATGGACGATCTGACGCTTGCGGCATCAGCAAACACCTCGCTGCGGTAAACTTGATTGCGTGAAGCATCATCGAAACAAGAAATTCTCAGGTGAGAAGCACGGCGAGGGGACATCGCGCGCGGCGAAGGGCGGGTCGGCGAAGCGCGACGGTGGAGAGCGGCGGGTGAATCAATTTGGAGGTGCGGCTGATCCAGGCGGTGCGGAGCAGGCGCGGCAGTTCAAGGCGGACATGGAGGTTCTGTTCGGGAAGCAGAAGCGGAAGAAGGATGCGAAGTACGCGCATCCGGCGGCACTTGATCCGGAGGTTTTGCTGAAGAATTGCACGGTGGATTTCGGAAGAAGCGGGGGCGGGCCTGGCGGACAGCACCGGAACAAGGTGGAGACGGGCGTGACACTGATGCACACGCCGACGGGCATCAGCGGGCACGCGGATGAGCGGCGGAAGCAATTCGAGAATCGGCAGGTGGCGCTGCGGCGATTGCGGTTGAAACTGGCGATCGGGCACCGGGAATTCGTGCATCCGAAGTTTCACCAGCAGAGCGAATTGTGGGCGCGGCGCAGGCAGGGGGAGAAGATGTCGGTGAACCCGGCGCACGCGGATTATCCGTCGCTGCTGGCGGAGGCGCTGGATGTGATCGTTGCCCGGAAGTTTGATGTGGCGGGAGCGGCGGGCGTGCTTGGGGTGACGATGTCGCAACTGGCGAAGCTGGTGCGGCATGAGAAGCAGGCGATGGTGATGGTGAACAAGGGGCGTGAGGAGCGCGGGCTGCCGGGGTTGAAGTGAGAATTAGAACTCAGAATCCAGAATCCAGAAGTATGAGAAGAACTGGGTTCTCGCTCCCCTCGAGCGCGGGACTGACGGAATTCAACACTTGTGCGTGAGGGCTCGATTGAAAGAAGAGCGAGAAGAACCCTCGCTTGCGCTTCGGGCTATGAAAAGTGAGATGAGAAGGGTGTGTGTTACAAAAGTGTGTTGCGATTGACGATTTGCGAAGGATGTGGTGCGAAAGGAAAGATGTTATGTCGGTTGTGGGACGGGGCGGGAGGTGCGGAGAGCGTAGGCGATGGCGATGAGGATGAAGAGGCTGGAGGCGCTGACGACGGATTCTGTGAGGAGCATTTTGACTGCGCCGTAGTGGGCGAAAACGGCGGCGAGGATGAGGCCCATGTAGGTGATGGGCGCGTTGGAGAGGGAGGCAAAGGCGTTGTACTTGGTGGCGGCTGCGCCCTTGCCGATGGCATCGAGCACGAAGCCGGTGAAGGAGGCGTAGGAGATTCCACCGGCGAAGGCGTAGGCGAGAAGGAAGAAATCGTATGCCCAGGGCTTGAAGGGCGCGATGGCCATGACGAAGGCAATGGTGGCGAGGAGCAAGCCGGAGGCGGCGTAGACGCGGCGCGGGCTGAGGCGGGCGCAGATTTCTCCGCCAGCAAGGCAGCCGAAGACGGAGATGATTCCGTTGAGCGTGCCGTTGATGATGGCGACGGTGTCGGCATCGACGTTCCATTTGCCCGCGACTTTGGCCTGGCTGAGAACGGCTTGTGCGGCTGCGGTACACATGGGGAGGAAGCAGAGTGCAGCGCAGAGCATGCCAGCGCGAGATTTGAAGGTGTTCCAGAGATCGCGCGCGACTTCGGTGATGATTGAGATGGGATCGGAGTATGCAGAACTGCGGGGAGATTCGGGGACGAAAATGAGCAGTGAGGAGCAGCACATGAAGATGCAAGCGATGGCGGCGCCAGCCATCCAGAGGGAAGGGAGATGTGAAGCCATGAAGAGACCTGCGCCGCCGCCGAGTCCTGAGCCGCCGAGGTTTCCGGCCTGAAGCCAACCGCCGACGCGGCCGCGTTGTGCGGGAGGCGTGGCGTGGGCGACGAGACCTTCAACGGACATGCCGAGGAATGTGACGGCGAGACTGGAGACAAAGATGACGGCCTGGAGGGAGAAGAGATTTTCGGTGGTGAGGGGAATGAGGCTCATGGCGAGAACGCCAGATGAGCAAAGGGAGACGGCGATGAGGTACCAGGTCTTGCGGGTGAGGGTGGTATCGACGACGGGGGACCAGAAGAATTTCCAGACGTGAGGGAAGATGACTGTGGCGACAAGCAGGGCGGTGTGCTCGACGGACATGCCTTTTGCGCTGGCGACGTAGGCGAGCGCGACAGCGACATAGCCATAGACTGCGCCGAAGGGCGCGAAGAGGAAGGTGTAGACAACGGGGTGAGGCGGGTGGTGGATGAGTGTGGCGTCGGCGGGGGTTGGGTCGGAGGGCGGCGGGGGGATCTCGATCGGGGCTTCCATGAAGGGGAAGAGTACGGCACAAAGCAAAAAGCACAAAGCACAAATCACAAAGCGAAGAGAGAGAAAGGCAATAGGCAAAAGGGAAGATGAAGTCAGAGGTCAGAGATCGGGGATCGGAGAGCAAAGGAAATAACACAGAAGCCAGGGCCTAGGAACAAAAGGCCAGAGAGGGAGCAGTATCGGGTAAGATGCAGGGAATCGAAGAAGCACAGAACGCACGTCTTTGATTTTGAAGTCACCGCTATAAGTCCTCCGCTTGCGCGGAGGGCTCGTTCAGGAGAAGGTTACGGAGACACCACAACATCAGCCGCCTGCGATGGCGCCGATGATCTGGAAGGGTTGCGAGCCGGAGACGACGGCGGGAGGGAGAGGCGTGTCAGGGGAATCGTTGGAGAGATCAAGGCCTGCGGCGAAGAAGCGGATGAAGGGACGACGGTGGAGGGTGACGTGATCGCGAATGGTGCCGCGCAGCATGGGGAATTTGGATTCGAGGGCATCGAGCGCGGATTTGATGGTGACGGGAGGCGGGACCTCAAGAGAGATTTCGCCTGTGACGTGCGCGAGATTGCGGAGATGGAAGGGCAGGGTGAGGCGGAGCATGGGGAGTGTGTCTGTAGTGGATCAGAAAATTCAATCAATCCATTGCAGCAAAGATGAAGTCGAGATTTTACCTATTTCCGCTTGAGTTGCTGCTGAATGAATTGCGCCTGTTCCGCTGACATTCGAGATTCCGGAATCAGCACACCCTTGCCGCGCGGGAAGTAGAGGAGCCAAATCTTCTGATTATCACACACGATTTTACGCAGTGTATTCCAAGGATGAATGTATCTGAATCTGCCGCTTCTAATTGTCAACTGATCATTGGCTACTATCAAATCGGATTCGTCCGTAGGTCGAAGGCAAATACTCAGAATTCCAAAAAAGAATCCTCGCCAGCAAATGAGGAATATCAGCATGATAAGCCAGTTCCAAGCAGACCCTATGATTGCTGCGATTACACATGCTGGAATTGTGAGGACAATTATTGGGATGAACCATCTCCATGCGCGAAGATGAGGAAGAAGTCTCTGACGTCTATTGAGTTGAAAATGAAGCCTAAAGGGAGTGCAACTTTGTGATTCGATTCCACTGGCTGACTGGGATTCAATCATTTGAATTCACCCACAATTCAGTTCGACCGTGGGTCGAAGAGAGATGCGGAAAATCACCAGTTTCGGCACGGTTGTGAACATGTGCGTGAAATATTCGGCTTACCCGTTGTAGGCTTTCTGCAGGGTTGGGAGGTCGAGTTTGACCATGGTCATCATGGCCTGCATGTAACGGTCGAGCTTGGCGGTGTCTTTGGTGTGCATCATTTCGAAGATCTGCTTGGGGACGATCTGCCAGTGGAATCCGAACTTATCTTTGAGCCAACCGCATTGGATTTCCTGCCCGCCGGCGGAAAGGGCTTTCCAGTAATAGTCCACTTCGTCCTGGGTATCGCAACAGGCCATGAGGGAGATGGACTGGTTGGATTGGTGTCCAGGGCCACCGTTGAGTCCCATGTATTCCTGACCGTTGAGTTCGAACATGACGGTCATGACGGAACCCTTGGGGCGGTTGGCGACTTTGGCGACGGAATCGGGGTAGTGTGTGATTTGCGTGATTTTTGAATTCTTGAAGATGGAAACGTAGAACTCGGCGGCTTGCAGAGCGTTGAGATCGAACCAGAGACAAGGGGTGATGGTTTTCATGGTGTAACTCCGAAGAGATGATACCGAGTGATTCTCGCGAGCCACTTGCGCGAGGAGACATGCGAGGATGAAAACGCGGTCATTTGAGCGGTGTGGATGAGCGAGCGCAGAAGCGATAGCGTATGCGAGCATGTATGCAGCGCTGGTGATGCTGGGCGTGGTGGTGGGGTGTTTTGGAACGCTGATCGGCGCGGGGGGAGGATTTCTGCTTGCGCCGGCGCTGGTGCTGCTGTATCCGAATGATGAACCGGCGACGCTGGCTTCGATTTCGCTGGCGGTGGTGTTCT
>DASZQE010000268.1:0-1988 GCA_035550175.1 Phycisphaerales bacterium
ATCGCTCCATTTCCCGGCGTGATTGTTGTCCGTGATGAAGGTGATGTCGGCGGGGCCGGCTTCATGCATCGCGTTGATGCCGGAGATCACGACCTCGCCCGGGCCGTCGAGTTGAGCTGCGATTCGTTGCGCGATGTCCGCGCAGGACATCCGTTTGGCAACGGATGCGGGATGTGCTGAGGAATGTGTCACACGCGGAAGGAGAACATCAGGACGAGCGATCACTGACTGACGAGAATCTGCACGAGATCCGCCGTGACGTCGATGGTGGAAGTGCTGTAGAGGATTCGACGCGCGCCGATCTGCTTGGTGACTTCCTCTTCGGTGCCTTCGGGAAAATCGGCGATGGAATCGTTGACCAGCACGATGTCGTAGTTATTTCGAGTGGCGAGCGTTGCGGCCGCATCCTTGATATTGAGATACAGGTCACGGAGCACCTTGGATCGCTGTGCATCCTGCTTGATCTTCCCCGCTTCGACGGCAGCCTGATATTCGAAGACCGCCCGCATGAGCTTGTCCTGAGCCTCGCGGTATTGATCAGAACCCTTGGGATACAGATCGATCGTGCCTTTCAGGTCATCTGCAGCTTTCTTCTTGGCTCCGATTTCAGCATCCAACTTGGCGGCCATGTCGGAAAGCTGGGCATTAATTTTGGGCTTGATGGATGGATTGGCGATCACCGCCTCAATATCGATGGTGGCGACGACCGCAGGTCCGAATTTGGCCATGTAGTGAAATGAGTACGCCTGCGAAGCGATGAGTGAGAGGATCACGATCACGAGGATGAGTGATGAGGGGGTCAGACGCTTGAATGAGTATGGCATGGTGAATTCTCAGTTGAAGTTCGCTGGTAAGACGGAATTGACCGCATCCGGGTCACGGATTCTTCGTCGCGGCGGACATGCCTGACTTGTACGCGGTGTTCATGTAATCGATCAATTCGTCGGTGATGTCGGTCGGGGGGCTTATGTACAGCACCTGGCGATCGAAAATCTGCTGGCGAATCTGCGATTCACGAGAGGCTTTGGATTCGGGGTTGACGGCAAGTTCGCCTGCGGAGTCATCAACCACGACAAGGTCATAGTGTCGCTCGTCAGCCATTTTCTGAATGGAGGCGCGAATGGATTGATAGAGATCCTGCAGAACAAGTGACTTTTCAATATCAGCTTTCTCTTGGGCGTATCGCTGCCACGCAGAGAATTTAGCGTAGGTATCCAGCGCGGTTTCGGACAGGTCATCAAAGTTCTTGATGAGCTTGTCCTTCTGGTTGGGATCCGTGGCGGACTTGATTTTGTCGCGCAGATCATCGCGCTGAGCCTTGAGACTCTTGTATTCAGTATCCTGCTTGTTTTTCTCTGTTTCAAAATCGTCGCCGATCTTCTTGAGGCGAATTTGTGCGTCGGAGAACTGGTTGAGGCCTTCCAGCACTGCAGAAAGCCGCACGGCGACAACTACGGTTGGATTATGCTGAGCCGGACGAGCGGCACCGGCGTTGAACGAAGCCATGCCAGCTGCCAGCAATCCAAACCCCAGGGCGGAGACCAACGCGAACTTTCGCATGGAAGTCATGATACGTTCCTTAAGTAAGTAATCGTTAACTTACAGACAGGGTAGATGGAACCCAGGCGGCAAGTCAAGCGAGTCAGCCATCATGTTATCGGACAAGTGGGTTGAGAGACTCGGCAAATCTGATCCGATGTCATTTGCACAGATGAGGTTGCGTGAAAAACGCGGTTTCGGAGCGTCGAGAGCATCTGGCGTACGGATCAAAGACAAGACACTCAGAACGGCAGTTCGGCGAAGAACGAGAAGAGCTGCTCGTCATCGGAATCCTGTTTCAGCACGGGGAATCCGAAGTCGAAGGCGATGGGCAATTGGCCGAACTGCTCGATGTAAAGGCGAATGCCGAGACCGACGGACACGCGGTATTGATCGAATCCCGGATCGTTGGTGACGGTGCCGGAATCGATGAAAACGACGCCAGTGAA
>DASZQE010000269.1:0-4492 GCA_035550175.1 Phycisphaerales bacterium
CAAGGACATCGGCGCGATCATCGACGACAAGGCGATATTCAGCGATCTGCAGGATCAGCCGGACATGGCGGATCTGCTCAAAGACTATGTCAATCAGGTGAACCAATCGGCGGTGAAGCTGGAACAGTCGATTACGGCGAATCAGCTCGACGCGGTGCGAGCCCTTGTCGTCAGCATCAAGGGAAGCGCAGGGAATCACGGGTTCAAGGCCCTGGCGAACACCGCCTCGACGGCACTCAAGGCATTGGATGCCTCATCGTCGATTGCAAAGGCGTCCACGGAACTCCGCAGCCTTGCGATTCTGTGCAACAGCGTAACGGTTCGTTGAATCGTGCCGACAGCGCAGCGGGACGTTATCGCTTTCCGCTGCGCTTCTCATCAATAAGCAGGAGTTCCTCGATCAAGCGTTCGATGCTGGGGCGCTCGCCACCGGCTTTCACGCCTCCAAGCCCCATCGGGCTGGTGAGACCGTAACCGATGCCGACGTTGACGAGGAGCCACGCAAGGTCTTCAGCGGGTTCATCCTCACGCACTGCGCCGCTTTTCTGGAGGCTTTCGAGTTCGCGGCGAATGAAGGCGTGCAATTTTGTGACATGGCGCTTGATGGACTTGCTGATTTCCTCATCGCCTTCGATTTCGGTCATGGCCTGGAAGATCATTCGATAGACAGATTCGCCGCGTTCGTGCTTGGCGGGATTGCTGGCGAGCAGCATGCGGAGGCGCTTGTGACCGTCGTGCTCACCGAGGAGCGCTTCGTGCCACATTTCGATGACTTCCTTGCTGGCTTCATCGATGAGCGTGATAAAGAGTTCAAGCTTGTTCTTGAAATGCCGGTAGAGGATGGGTTCAGTGACGCCGGCGGCTTTGGCCAGCATCGCCGTCGTCGTGCCTCGGTATCCCTTCTTTGCAAAAACACGAATCGCCGCTTCCATCAGTTGTCGTCGGCGGTCTTCAGATCTCATTCGCGGCATGGTTGATTCTTTCCGTCACTCACCCGGCGGGCGTTTTTGCTGACCAATCAGGCATTCTGTCACAAAATGCCTCCCACCGCACAAAGCCATCTCCCGTCATTTCACAGTGTTCCCGGTTCCATTCTTCCGAGACGCTTGCATTTCTCGAAGTGCATCGGGATGAATTTCGAGCGTTTGCACGTTGCCGGGGAGAAGCAGATCCCGAACCGGCGTTGCGTCGGGAATGACCTTGCCATCAAGAGTTCGGATGACGATCTGCGGATGCTGCTTTTCATGCTCTTCAAGCGCGGCATCAAGTTCTTTTTGCCTTGCGGGATCGACTTTTGTCCATGCCATGCGTCCCTTGCACTTTGGGAAACGTGAACAGCCGAGCCAGGGTCCACGCTTGCCGCGACGGAGGTTGAGGGGAGCATCGCATTTTTCACACTTGAGGTCTGTGAGCAGCGGGGGCGGGGCGGGGTATTTGATCTGCTCTTTCTTATCGAGGTTGATGACAAACTTTGATTGCGGGTAGTTCACAGAGGCGAGGAATTTTCCGAAGCGGCCGGTACGAAGGATCATGGGCGAGCCGTCTTCCGGCGAAGCGATGTTGACGCGCTCGGGCAGCATGGGCTCGCCTTCGCGGTTGATGGGTGCTGCGTAATCGCAGTCGGGATAGCGCATGCAACTGAGGAAGCGGCCGTTCTTGCCGAAGCGGTAGCCGGTGCGACTGCCGCACTTGGGGCACTTGTATGGCGCGGGCTTGGTCTCGGCCTTGGCGTGCGTCATTGTTTCATGCGCGTGCTCCAAGGCGCTCTGGAAGGGGCCATAGAACTTGTGCAACATCTGCACCCAGTCGGTGTGCTGAGCAGCGACCTGATCGAGCTGGCCTTCCATGTCGCGCGTGTAGCCGAGATCCATGAGCTGCGGGAAGCCCTGCATGAGCATGTCGGTGACGACTTCGCCGAGGTCGGTGGCGTAAAAGCGGCGATCATCCTGAACGACGTACTGGCGATCCTGAATAACTTTGATGATCGACGCATAGGTTGACGGTCGGCCGATGCCTTCTGCTTCAAGCATCTTGATGAGGCCGGCTTCGGAGTATCGTGAGGGCGGGCTGGTAAATTGTTGTGCGGTTTCAACGCTGAACGCCGCGAGCTCCTGCAGCTCCTTCATATCCGGAAGCGTCTGCTCTTCCGCAGCAGTGGGTACGCCGGCGACACGATAGAAGCCGTCAAACTTGAGCACGCGACCTGTGGCCTTGATGACTGCGCCGGTAGGTTTGTCGCTGCGTTCGAACAAGACGGCCGTGGAATCCCATTCGGCGGGCACCATCTGGCAGGAGACGAAACGATTCCAGATGACCGTGTACAGGCGATGCTGGTCGTCGGTGAGTTTTCCGCGCAAGGAATCGGGCGTGCGAGAGACGTCGGTCGGGCGGATGGCTTCGTGAGCTTCCTGCGCGGCCTTGTTGCTGGAGTGGAAGACGTTGGCGTGCGGGGGGAGATAGTTCTTGCCGAAGGTTTTGCCGATGTAGCTGCGAGCCTGATTGATGGCTTCGCCAGAGAGGTGGGTGGAATCGGTACGCATGTAGGTGATGAGACCGACGTGGCCTTCGCCGGGAATATCCACACCTTCATAGAGAGATTGAGCGGTGCGCATGGTTCTCACCGCGCTGAAGCCAAGGAATGAGGCTGCGGCCATCTGCAGCGTTGAGGTGATGAATGGCGCGGTCGGACGGGAATTCACACGCTTGGTCTGGACGCTCTTGACTTTGTAGCGCGTGTTTGAGTCAAGTTCCGCCTGGACTTCGCGCTTCCACTGGGCCGGTCCTTTGCCTTTTTCGTCTTCGGCGCTGATGATCCGCACGTTCTTGAGACCAGCGGCTTCAGCGACGGACTTGGCCTGTGCGCTGAGATCCCTGGGGTCGGTGGATTTGCAACCGAGCTCGAATTTCTCGCCGTTGATTTCAACGAGTTCAGCGTTGAGCGCGTTGTGCTCCGCCATCCACGCGCTTTGGGCCTTGAGCGTCGGAGCGCGATCCTTTTCATCCCTTGCAGCGAGGTACGTTTTCCATGATCGCGCAAGCTCGGCGGCTTTCGCCATTTCCGGCGTGATGCGGACGTTAACTGTCCAGTATTCATCGGGGACAAAGTTGCGGATTTCGCGTTCTCGCTCAACGACGAGACGGACAGCGACGCTTTGGACGCGGCCGGCGGAGAGTCCGCGGGCGACTTTTTTCCAGAGCAAAGGCGAAACCTGATACCCGACGATGCGGTCGAGGATGCGGCGCGCCTGCTGTGCGTTGACGAGGTCTTCGCTGATGGGGCGAGGGTTGCTGAAGGCCTTTTCGATCTCGGTTTTGGTGATGGCGTCGAAGGTGACGCGCTTGGCGTCCTTGGGCTCGATACCGAGTTCCTGTGCGAGATGCCATGCGATGGCTTCACCTTCACGGTCCAAGTCTGTTGCAAACCAGACATCCGAGGCCTGCTTGGCAAGACGTTTGAGGTCGCTGACGACCTTCTTCTTGCCTTCGAGAACCTGGTAAGTGGGTTCGAAGTCATTTTCGAGATCGACGCCGGGGACAGGTTGCTTGTTGCCTTTGGGAGCTTTTTCGGGGAGATCGCGAACGTGGCCGACGGAGGCTTCAACAATGAAGTCGCTGCCGAGATAGCGATTGATGGTTTTGGCTTTTGCGGGGGATTCGACGATCACGAGGTGCTTGCCGGAGACGTTGCCCTTGTGGCGCGTTCCGCCTGCGGCTTTGGGGCCTCTTCCTTTTTTAACAGCGGTCCCATTAGTGCCATTTGACTCGCCATCGAAATGGTCGGAGAGTTCCTCCGCCATGGAAGACTTTCTGGTCTTCGTGGCCGATGTTCCGGATTTTGCTGCGGATTTTTTCGCCATCATTCTTCCACGATTACGGTCGCGTTCACCATGAACGCTGCGTTCACACTAGGCACACGCGGTCCGCATGCCAAAAAAATCTCCAAATCCCCAAACCGCCTCAATCACATCCCCGTGCCTGATCCCACTCAACGTTGCCGCACAGAAAAGCCCAATTCGTGCCCTTGTCGGTGCGGGACACTAGGGACCGGATGCCGCTACGTCAAACCAAGACCACTTCGCCATGATTGAGGTGAAGGCTTTGAACTTTTGGAATTCATCCGTCGTTCACACAGGGTTTTCAAGCCGCACTAGAATCGACGTAAGTGTTTTTTCGACAATGTTTTGCCATTCTTCGGCAGAACCGGTTTCCACATTGATCCATAGGGAATCCTTGTGCGTGCGAAACCGCTTGAGCCAATTGCGTTGCTGCTTGGCGAATCGACGCGTGCGAATCTTGATTTCCTCAATGGCGTCCTCGAGGGTTGATTCGCCGTTCAGATGGGCGAATATCTGCTTGTATCCAAGGGCCTCGCGGGCCTGGCGACCGAGGGGAAGGGGTTCTGTTGAGGCCGATTCAGCAGTGCGGGACAGCAAGGATGCGGCTTCGTCCACAAGGCCAGCATCGATCATGGTTTTGACGCGAGCGTTGATCC
>DASZQE010000270.1:0-7391 GCA_035550175.1 Phycisphaerales bacterium
AACGATCGCATCTCGTGCGGGCTTCAATTGAAACGTGTGTGTGTGTTGCTGCGCTGTGCGTCATGCAAGGCGCGAACGGACAGGAAGCAGGGCGATCCGGTGGCGACATGCCTGATGAAGTGACGCCGATTTCCGGGCCGCCGATGGGTGCTGCGCCGCAGCAGACGAGCGCGGCGTCGAATGAAGAAGCTCCGAGCAGTTCGTTGCTGGCAACGACCCCGGCTGCGCCAAGAAAAGATGACAAACTGCGAGATGATCCACACGCGCTGCGAGCCGTGAGCATGTTCGCGATTGCACCGAAGGAGCCTCGCAAGTTTCAGATGCACGATCTTGTGCAGATCATTGTGCGGGAAACAAGCACCGCGACGAGCTCTTCGGATCTGAAGACGAAGAAAGAGGACAAGAACAGCGGATCGATTCCAAGCTGGCCGGATTTCCGGCTGGCGGACCTTCTGCAGGCCCAGATTCAGGCAGGACGCACCGCGAACACGCCATCACTTGAAGTGGATTTCACAAAGGATTTCAAGGGCCAGGGCGACTATCAGCGGAAAGATGATTTTGCGGCGCGCGTCACGGCTGAAGTGGTGGAAGTGATGCCGAACGGAAATCTGGTGCTGGAAGCGCGCACACGCATCCAGACGGACAAGGAAATTCAGAGCATCAAGGTGACGGGCGTGTGCAGACAGGAAGACGTGACCGGCCTCAACACCGTGCTTTCAAACCAGATTCACGACCTGACCGTGACGAAGATGAATGAAGGCGAGTTGAAGCAGGTGGCGGAGAAAGGCATCATCGCCAAGGCGCTGGAGACGATTTTCGCGTTCTAAAAATCGTCAGGAGTAGCTGACGGTCCGCGGGAAAAATCCCATACCGGCAGCTTCTTTCGCGCGGGTCAGAGTTTTTTCCGTGCAGGTGATGGCAGCGTCACAACCCTGCTTGATGATCTTGAGGATTGCAGCATCATTGCCTTCGTACTGCTTGCGGCGTTCGCGCATGGGTTCGAGCAAGGTGTTGATGGCTTCGGAAACTTCCTGTTTGACGTGTCCGTCGCCGATGTTGTCGCCTTCTGAATACTTGCGTTCCAACTCAGCGACACGCGCGGAGTCCGTGATGAACGTGCGGACATATTGAAAGAGCGCGTTGTTCGTGTCGCCCTTTTCGGTCGGGGACTGGCGACCCGTGAAAATCTTGTTGACCTTTTTCTGCACGTCCTTCGGCGAATCGCTGATGAAGATCGCGTTGCCGAGCGACTTGGACATTTTCTTCTGCCCGTCAACGCCGACAAGCCTGCCGACCTTGCCGACATCAGCGACGGGAATGGGAAACACGCCGCCGAGCTTCTCGTGATCAGCATCCTCGGCCTTGTCGCTCACGTCGCAGTACATCTGGTTGAAGCGGCGGGCGACTTCGCGCGTGAGTTCAAGATGCGGAACCTGGTCTTCGCCGACGGGCACGCTATGGGCGCGGAAGGCCAGGATGTCTGCGGTCTGGCCGACGGCATAGAGCGGGAAGCCGAAGGAATAATTGTCGCCGAGGCCCTTGTCGCGGATTTCATCCTTCAGCGTTGGGTTGCGCATGACGCGGTTGAAGGGCAGGAGCATCGCGAAGAGATACGTGAGTTCCGCTATGGCGGGAACTTCACTCTGCAGAAAAACGTGCGACTTTGCAGGGTCGATGCCCATGGCAAGATAATCGCGGACGATTTCGAGGCAATCGCGGCGGATGTCCTGCGGCTTGTCGGCGCGGGTGGTGAAGGCGTGAATGTTGGCGATGATGAAATAGCACTCGGCGCGGTCCTGCATTTCCACCCGGCGGCGCACGCTGCCGACATAGTGGCCGAGGTGAAGCTGGCCGGTTGGCGTGTCGCCGGTGAGGACGACGGGTCGATTCGAAACCGATGAATTGGGCACGGGTGTCATGGCGTGTTCAATCGTAACTGAACTTGGGGTCAAGCGGAGCGTTCATCAGCCGCGAAGCGTGAGTGCGAGCACAAGATTGAGCACATTGAATAGCGCATGCATGATGATGGAGGAAACAAGACGGCCGGTGCGCTCGAACACCCAGCCGAAGCCGAGCGAAAGCGTGAAGATGGCGATGAGCGCGTAGGGGGGAATGGCCGTGATGTGGGCTGAGGTGAAGACGACGCTTGTGAAGAGAATGGCAGGCCAGGCGGTGAATCCCATGCGACGCAGCCCGCCTTGCAGGAGACCACGGTAGATGGTTTCTTCAAAGATCGGAGCAATGATCGCTGCAAGGAACATGCTGAGCGCCATCCAGCGATCATGCGGCGCTTCGACGAGCGATTTGAGCGTTTCGTGAGCCAATCTGGACACGGGTCCAAGCCCGAAGACCTGCCAGAGCAGTTCCATGACGGTCTGTGAAAGGATGACCACAGGCAGCACGCACAGAAGCGTAAGCACACCGAATTTGAACGTGCGAGGCGGTGAGAATCGTCTGGCAGAAAGCGCGCGGGAAGCCGGGGAGAGAAATGCTTTCGGATGATGCACAAGCCATGCGAAAAACAGCATGAAAGGAAGCTGGCAGAGGTGCATGGAAAGCTGAATCTTGTCCTGCTCTGCGAGCGAAATCGTTTCGGGTTGAGATTCGGCGATGGATTCAGTTCCGAAGAGCAATTGCTTGACAAGGATCGCGCCCGCCGATGCGAAGAACACGGCAAGGAACAGCAGGAATGCGATCGGGGCTTCGCATGGAGCCAAGCCTCCGGCTGCGTGCTTGAGGGTGTGCTTCCGGGCACGAATAATCCAGATGAGCATCACAAGGCCGATCGCAGCGAAAACAAGATTGGACAGATCGAATGTGACAGGTTGATCCGTTGAATCGGGCTGAGATGTGATGGCCGTTTGTGGTGATTGGTCTGCAAGAGCTTGAGCCGATATAACTTGGGTGAGCGGTTGTGATTTGAATCCGAGCATGAACGAGCCGCTGATTGCACAGACGGCAAGCACAAGCCAGTTGCGGAGTTGAATGTCCAAATCACGCACAGTTCTCAGCACGTTGCAGACGATCGTCGCCCACAAGCGCGTCGAAGCTGCCAAGGCGCGCATCAATACGCCGCTGGAAACGCTGCAGCGGCGCGTGCGCGATGGGGAGAAGGCGCGGAATTTCTTTGCAGCGGTCATCAACAACCGGGCGGCGCGAAACAACCAGGTGACGAAGGTGATTGCGGAAGTGAAGCGCAAGACTCCGTGGGGCGGAATGATGGTGGAGGAGTTTGACCCTGCGGCCATCGCTACAGCGTACGAGCAAAATGGTGCGGCGGCGATTTCATGCTCCACCGATGAGGATTACTTCGGCGGGCACCTGGGCTATATCCAGCAGATCAAGTCTGCGGTCGCCCTGCCGGTGCTGCGGAATGATTTTGTGGTGGATGAATATCAGATCTGGGAATCACGAGCGGCGGGCGCCGATGCCGTGCTGCTGATCGCGGAAGTCCTGCCGGAAGGCGAACTGCTGGACATGATGATTCTCTCCCGCGAACTTGGGATGACTACGCTGGTGGAAGCGCATGAGACAGAACAGCTTCTGAAGGTGCGGCCGCACATCGGGTTTCCGCATGCGGGATACTCGCTGTTGGGCATCAACAATCGCGCGCAGCAGTCGGCGGCTGCGGACATCAATCACACGCTTCGTCTGGTTGATCTTGTGGAGGACCGCCACGTGCTGGTGTCGGAATCCGGTGTTCACACGTCCGCTGATCTGCGGCGGTTGCGTGAGGTCGGCGTGCATATTGTGATGGTCGGGGAGCAGTTGCTGAAGCAGGCGGATCCGGGTGCTGCGCTGCGAGAGCTGTTGCAATGATCAAGAGCGCGTGAAGAGCATGGTCTCTCGACTCCGGCAAGCTGTGCAGCGAATCAATTATTACAGCGCTGCGCGCCCGCAGACGAAGTGGGCGAAGGCCTCGACGATCGCCATGCTGGTCTGTCTGGTGCTGGCATTGCCTGCGACGTACGTCGCTGATCGAGCTGCACGAAATCTGACCATCGGCAAGATCAGGCAGGGGCTGTTGTTGACCGGCAAATCGGGGCAGGCGGTGGAGGACGCCACTGCGGCGATGGTCACGCCCGACAATGCTCGGATCCACCAGCAATCTGCGAGTGGCAGGATCATCGGCAAGTGGACGGTGATGGAGCAGCACTTGACCAGCGGGTTTCCGCTGACGACTTCGACCGCATTGCGGATTCGTTTCGACGTGGACATGTATGCGGACAAAAATCCTCGTGAGCACATTGATGCGTCCGTCGCAACTCGCACGCTGATTGCTGACGCCCTAGCGGAAAAGGATGAAACGGATCTGGCGCAACTTGTACGGAAAGGCGAAACGCCGACACGACATTCCGTGTGGGCGTGGGTTGGGAATTCTTTGCTTTGGCTGATGGGATTGACGATGATCGCAGTGCTGTGCATTTTCTTCGCCAGAGCGATTCATTACACGATTCGCAAACGGATGGCGGTGCGAGCATTCCACTACCGGGTTGCGGGCAAGTGTGCGCATTGCGGCTATGACCTTGCTGGGTTGGAATTTTCCGCACGATGTCCTGAGTGCGGCGAATTGGCACAATAGAAACACGCACGGCGATGCGCGCAGGCGAGAGGGGGCGTTTTGCACTACATTTCCCGCATGTCGCTCGTGCTGACCACTGTTGATAATTCCATCGCAACACTCACGTTGAACAGGCCTGAGGCTCGCAACGCGCTGAATCCGCAGTTGATCGCTGACCTGGAAGCGTCGCTGATTGAACTGGAGAGGCGCACGGATGTTCGCGTGATGATTTTGGCTGGCGCGGGAAAATCGTTTTGTGCGGGGATGGACTTGAAAGGTGTGTTGCAGGACCCCGTGGCGATGGCGGGCATGCTGATGGGGCTTTCTCGCGCGATGCGGCGCATCCGCAGGCTGCCGTTCCCGACGATCGCTCAGGTGAACGGCGCAGCAGTGGGGGGCGGGTGCGGGCTGATGGTGGTGACGGATTTCGCAGTGACGCATCCCGAAGCAAAGGTCGGTTACCCGGAAGTCGATCTGGGCGTGTGTCCTGCGGTGGTGGCTCCGTGGTTGATCAAGAAACTGGGTGCAGGCAAGGCCCGCGCCATGCTGCTGAGTGGCGGAACCATGAGCGGAAGTGATGGATTTGCTGCCGGTCTGGCGACGCATCTTGTGGATCAGAGTCAACTGGCACAAGCTGCAATGGATCTGGCGAAACATCTGCTCAAGGGCGGCGCACATGCACTCTCCGTGACCAAGAAATGGCTGAATGAACTCGACGGGTCGAACGAGGACGCGCCGTTTGACAAGGCTGCGGAACTTTCCGCCAAGGTGATCGCCGGTGAAGAGGCGCAGGAACGTTTGCGATCGATCTTCGGATGAATGCTCGCGCTGCGCGGTGCGCCGCGAATGTTGAGCACTGACACTGGGAAAATGCGGCGGAATCACGGCTGATTTTTGTTTGGGGGGCTGAACTTTCCAGTGCGGAAATTTGCGGATTTTCTTATAGAATGAGATGTCCCGATCAGCCCCCCGCCAGGAGACTTCAATAGTGTCGAATCACGATCTCGCCAAGGAACTCAAGAACATCTCTGCCAAGGACCGCGCCCAGATTGAACAGGCCCAGGAAATGCTCGGGCCTGACCCCTCCACGATGGGGCACATCAAGAACATTTTCTGGGGCAATTGCCGTGAAGATCTGGTGTTCCCGTATCCGGAAGTGGCTGCCGACGAAGTGGCGCGGTGTGATCAACTGCTTGCGGCGCTTGATGAGTACCTGCGGAATGAACACCCGCATATTGAAATCGATCAGAAACAGGAAATTCCGGAATGGGCTGTGGAACGGCTGTTCAAGCTCGGCGTGATGGGAATGATCATTCCTAAGGAATACGGAGGCGGCGGATTCTCGATCGCTTCATACAACCGCGTGCTGGAGCGCATCGGCATGTCGTGCGGGTCAACGGCCGTCATGGTCTCGGCGCATCAGTCCATCGGCTGCGGCGCGCTTGCGCTGTTCGGCACGGAAGAACAGAAAAAACGCTACCTGCCGCGCATGGCGACGGACACGCTGTCCGCATTTTGCCTCAGTGAGCCCAACGTCGGGTGTGATGCTGGCGGGCAGGAAACCCGCTGCGAACTCTCCGCGGACGGCACGCACTACATTCTGAACGGCGAGAAGAAGTGGGCCACGTCCGGCGCCCTTTCAGGCCTGTTCACAGTGATGGCGAAGCAGAAGGCCACCGACCCGAAGACCGGCAAAGAGAAAGACGTCGTCACCGCATTGATCTGTACGCCTGACATGCCCGGCGTGGATATCTTCTCGCGCAATCGCTCCAAGTGCGGCATTCGCGGGACCTGGCAGGCGCGGATTCGCTTCACCAACGTGAAGGTGCCTCGCGCGAACCTGCTTCACAAAGAAGGCAAGGGGTTGAATGTCGCGCTGACGTGCCTGAACTACGGCCGCTGCACTCTTTCCGCCGGCATGGTCGGCGCGGGCAAAGCCGCATTTGAGCAGGCCTGCAAGTGGGCACAGTATCGGTACCAGTTTGACCGACCGATTGCGGAGTTCGAGCAGATCCAGGACAAACTTGCGACCATGTCTGCGTACTGCTACGCCATGGACGCCATGCTGTATCTCACCTGCGGAATCGTGGACCGCAAGGATGAGGACATCATGCTGGAAACCGCGATCTGCAAGATCTTCTGCTCGGAAATGGGGTTCCGCACCGTCGATCATGCCATGCAGATCATGGGCGGCGAAGGCTATATGACGGAAAACGTCCTCGAGCGTCTGTGGCGAGATTCTCGCATCAACATCATCGTCGAAGGCGCCAATGAGGTCATGCACTCGTTTGTCTTTGCGTACGGCTCCAAGCAGCTCGGCGAGTACATGCTTGGCGTGAAGAACAATCCGTTCAAGCACATGGGCGCCGCCATGCGAATCGCGGCGGAGCTGTATCTTGGCTTCCGCAAGCCCGCGCCGAAGATCACTCGCCTTCATGCCCGTTTGGATGAATTCCGTCCGATGATTGAACGCCGGATTCAGGAGTTCAGCCACCAGGTGAAGATGATGTTCAAGATTCACCAGGAAAAGCTGATCACCAAGCAGATGATCCAGGCCCGCCTGAGTCTCGCGTGCATCTGGCTGCATGCCATGATGTGCAGCCTGTCCAAGCTCGACAAATCCATCCGCGAAGGCATCGAAGGTCCGCAGCTTGATCACGATCTGGCGGTTGTCCGCCATCTGTGCGCCATTGCGAATGAGGAAATCGACAATGCCATTCGTGGCTTGTATCGCAACACGGACAACACGCTTCTTGCCGCAGCGACCGCCTCGCTTAAGCGCGCTGAAACGCTTCCGAATTCGGATTACGCCATCCCCGAGCGCACCATG